>JAFIGB010000161.1 GCA_020831705.1 Candidatus Sumerlaeia bacterium
AAAGCATTAGCAGGTCTTCGGGCTGGATCTGTTCATCCCCCCGAAGCATGGCGGCCGTAATGCGGTAATCCCGCCCGCCGTGGTTGTCGAAATGATCGGACAATTCGCCGAGGAATTGCTCCCCTCTTCGCTCCCGTGGCGTTCCCTTGCAGACAAGATAGAGGAGGGCCTTGTCCAGGGCGGTGGTGCCTTCGATTTCCGCCCTATCAATGGCATCACTGAGGCGGTCATGAAAGAGGAGGGCGGCGATATGCCCGTATTCGTTCTCGTTCATGTGCCCATCCCAGATCCTGCCGGGATTTTCCACCTCGTAGGCGATGCCCTCCATGCGATCCACGAAATTCCACGAGGACTCATGGATGCGGGAGGAGTTGGAATTGAAGAAGCGGCGGGCCTCGGTGGTGATGTCATCAGCCCGGTCGGTCCTTGCCAGTACGTAGGCAAGGCGGCGCATGTTTGCCACTCCGAAATCGGGATCGTTGAGGTTGCGACGAAGCGCCTCCTCCGCCTGCCTCCAATTCCCGGAGGCAATGGCAGCCTCGGCGATGAGGACGTGGGCGCTTTGAGGAGGGTTGGGGGATTGAAGGACACGATTGGCAAATTGGTTGGCCACGCTCATCCGACCCGTGGAGAGGTTCCACAAGGCCAGATCATACCACGCATCATGGCAGGGTTGGCTGGCCTCGGCGGCCTCCTGATAAAGCCTGCCGGCGGTGGAGAGGTCCCGGGCAACACGGCCATGAAGGTACTTCAGCACCGCATTATCCGGATCCTGGGCTGAAAGGGCCGCATATTGATCTTCAATGTCACTGGACCCCACCCGGTATGCCTGATCCTGCCAAAGACGATGAATGCCAACCTCGACCGGGCGCTTTTCAAGAAATGGCTCAAAGATGCGGCGCAGGGAGTTAAGGTCGATGAAATTAACAATATCCCGGGCTGATTCGAGGGTGTGCGGCTCATGACGAAGGCGTTGGCGAAGGTGGTCGCCCATGGCCTGTCGCAGTTGAAGCCCAATATCATTATTATTCCCGGGAAGATAATACCAGACATCGGCGGGATGGGCGAGGAGGAGCTCGGAGCGCTTCACGTAGTTGGTGGCTGGGTGCATGTCGACGGTCGGGGGGGATTCGACGAAGGGGTAATCGACCTTGGTAAAATGGTAGGTGGTGTTGCCGAGAAGGATTTCGTGGGATGGATCGGGAATGGAGCGCGTGGAGGAGCTGCGCTGTTCGTTGGCATACACGATCTGGCTGTTGCGCAGGATTGCTGCCCCATCAGGGTTCACGACGAAAAACTGATTGAAGAAAATGGGCCGTGTCCAGAAATCGGTGCGGATGGAAAGGGTCAGGTCTTCAAGATCATATTCCGGTGATTCCGCTGTCAGGCGAAGGTAACCCTCCCGGACGTTCACGGAGACCGGCTCACCGGGACGAAGGGTCGTGGAGGACGCCCCATTGATGCTGACGGTGTAACTCCCCTGCAGGCCGTTGATGAGGATGATCTGGCGCTCGTTGGCGAGATAAAGGGAAACACCGACATAAGCGCCAATGGCCAGGGCTCCCAGGGCGGGGACTCCGGCAAAAACGGCGATCATGACCGGGTCCATGCGCTTGCGCGGGACGACCCGCATTGCCGTCGGCTCGGCGGGGGCGAGGGAGGGAAGCTTTGCAGGCTCGGGAGGCGCCTCATTGGCCTCCACGGCAGCACGTAAATCCTGATATTCCCGCTTCCGAACCATGTCGGGGGAGACGGACTCGCTCACGTCGAGGACCCAAAGGGCCTGGTCCTGATCCCCGTTTTTCGCCAGAACACGAGCCCAGTCGTAGAGGAGATGAATCTTGTCCTCTTCGAGGCGCTCGACGACATGGCGAAGGAGTTCCTCGATTCCCTCGGTTTTATTCTGGCGAAGGAGGGCGTTTGCCAGCTTCTCCTTGAGGAGGACATCGGTGGGGGTATCGACCAAAGCGAGGCGGTAAAGCTCCTCGGCGAGGGGAAATTGCTGAAAGCCGTCGCAGGTGCGGGCCATGAAGAGAAGGGATTCCTGGGTGTGAATGCGGCAATCCCTTAGTTTTTCCGCGAATTCGGCGATTCCCTGATGATCAGCCAACTGGGCGACGGCCTTGACCCGCTCGCGGATCTTTTTGATGTCGATTTCGTTGTCTTCGAGGGTACGACCGAGTTCCAACCTGGCGGCCTGACATTGGGCGTTCCAGGACTTCATGGTCATCACGGTGGCGTTGTTGCAAAGGGGGCAGGCGTCAATGACCCGCCGGGGGGAACGTGGCAGGAGGGGAATCTTACCCAGACGGATGGGGCCGCGATTCTCGTAGGAGGCAAGAAGCGCCTCGCGCTTGCAGGAAGCACATCGGGAATGGCGAACAATATAATTAAGGGGTGTCTTTTCACCCGGGTCGGTGCCCTGATCCAACGTCGCCATGAATGCCAACAGCCCCATTAGAGTTTCAATACAGGGAGAAGGTTTCAAGGGCGAGGGGTTGCGTCAAGGGCACAAACAAGGCATATTGAGATTTCTCCATCACCATGCCGTGGTGAAAACCGGGTCGAGGCAGACCATTCAAACTGGGGTGGGTATGGCAGGGAAACATTGACACCACCCGTTTGATTTCTGCCTATTGGGCGTGTTGGAAAATAAGGGAGTATTTGCTTCGATGTTGAATTTTCACGCGTACCGCTGGATGATTTCCACCCTCCTCGCGATGGTTCTGTTTGTGGCCAGTGGCTGCGGCGTTCGCTCGTCAGTGATCGTCACCTCCGAACCCGAGGGGGCCGTCGTGACGATGAACGGCGTGAATATCGGGGAAACGCCGTTGCAGCGCCCCTTTACCTGGTACTGGTACTATGATTTCCGGGCGGAGAAGGATGGCTATGAACCGGTGGAGCAGCGCGAAAGGTTCCGGGCCCCTGTTTACCTATGGGCAGGGCTTGACCTCCTCATGGAGATGATGCCCTTCTATGTTTACGATACCAAGGAAGTTCACTTGGTGCTAAGGGAACTGGAAGATCGACCGGCACCCCAGTTGGCCGGGAACTGAATCGCGAAAAGGAATGACGCCGTGACCTCCTCCCCAACCGCCGGCAAGGTGTGCCTGATCCCGCGAAACTTCCAACCGGGAATGCTGGAAGAATATGTCCTGACCGGGGAACAAACAACCATCGGTCGCCACCCGAGCAACGACATCGTCCTGGCCCTTGAATCCATTTCCAGATTTCACGCCCGCATCGACAGCCGCGGTGATTACTTTATCCTTCAGGACCTCAATTCCTCCAACGGCAGTTATGTCAACAGCGAGAAGGTCACCCAGCTTGCCATCCACAATGGCGACCAGGTCACCTTTGGGAATATCGAATTCGATTTCCATAACGAGGCATCCGACCCCGGCATGGTCCAATCATCGTCGATGATTGGGAAGGACATTCTCGACATCCGCGAAGACAAACACGATGCCGCGCGGGGAACCACCCAGTCGGTCCTGCGGGCGGAACAGGTTCAGAGCAAGGTCAAGTCATCGGTCATCACATCGACCGACACCCGCGCCGACAAGGCAACCCTGGTCAAACTGAACCTCCGTCTTTCCGCCCTGTATCGCCTCTCCGAAATGCTCCGCGAATTGGATTTTGATAGCGAACATACCATTCTGGAGAAGGTTCTCGATGTAATTTTCGACGCCATCCCCGCAGATCGCGGGGTGATTCTGACAAGGGTCCATCCCGAATCGGAGGACCTCGATGTTGGAAGCGTCAAATATCGCGACAAGCCGATCGTTGCCCAGAAGGTAACGGTTTCCCGCACCATGCTGGATCAGGTGCTCAATGACCAGATTTCCATCCTGAGCCGGGATGCCCAGGCCGATGACCGTTTCTCAAGCAGTGAATCGATCATTGCCACCAAGATCCGCTCGGCCATTTGCGCCCCCATGATTATTGCCGACCGGGTTATTGGCGCGGTCTTCCTCGACACGATGAACATGCAAAAGCAGTTCACCCAGGAGGACCTCGAGTTCGTCACCATCGTGGCCTCGGAAACGGGCGTGGCGCTGGCGAATCTGCGTCTCCGGCGGGAAGTCATTCACCGCCAGCGACTCGCCGCCGTTGGGGAAACCGTGGCGGGTATCAGCCACAACGTGAAAAATATCCTCCTGCTCTCCCAGGGAGGAGCCGAGTTGCTTTCCCGCGCCTTCGAAAAAGAGGATATCAAGGGCGCGAAGGACGCCTGGGCGGTTGTGTCCCGTGGCATTGACAAGATCGGCAAACTCGTCCGGGACATGCTTGAGTACAGCAATCAGAAGCAGCCCGATCTGACGGAAATAGACATCAATGACCTGATCTGCCAGACGGCCGAGGAGGTCGAGGAGCAGTTGATTTCCAGTGGGGTGACGCTTGAGCTCGACCTCGACGAGGACATCGAGCCAAGAACCCTCGACGAGCTTGGGCTGCAACGAACAATTGCCAACCTGATCGTGAACGCCATGGAGGCGATCAAACACAAGGATGGCTGCATTCTCGTTACCACCGGAAGGCGCCCCGACCGCTCCCTGATCATTACTGTCAAAGACAACGGTTCCGGCATTCCCGAGGACAAGTTGAACCGCATCTTCTTCCCGTTCTTCACCACCAAGGGATCCTCCGGCACCGGCCTCGGGCTTTCGATGTGCAAGAAATGCATCGAGGACATGGGAGGCACCATTACCTGCGAATCCAAGGAAAACATTGGAACCACGTTTACCATTGAAATCCCCTTTGAGGTTTCCATCGCCCAGGTCGACGTCTGAGAGGCTGCTCCCCGCGATGGCGACCCGCCACGTTCGCCTTCTTCTGGGCATCGCCTGGCTACTACTGATACTTGGAGACCCAAGTGCCGTCCGTGCGGCGGTATTTCCGGTCTATGACCGCGTGGTCTCCCATGCCGACTCCCCCACCACCGACACCTGGTATCTATATCCCTTCTTCAGTGACCGGCAAACAACAAGCACCAGGACGATTGCGTTTCACCCCCTGTGGGACTGGCATGTGGATCACGAAACCGGTTCGCGGGAATTTGACTTTCTCTTTCCCCTCTATACATGGCGACACCATCCCGTTAAGGGACAAATGCGCGATTATCGGCGAAGCTACCTCTTTCCACTTTATTTCCATCGCAGCTACGAGCGCAACGGCACCCCTCATTTTGCAAGAATCCTGATACCCCTTTGGTTCGCCGGTAATCAGGGGAACACCGGAACATACCGCATCCTCTTCC
>JAFIGB010000169.1 GCA_020831705.1 Candidatus Sumerlaeia bacterium
AAAAGAGCAGAACTACAGGGAAACGGTCCTTGATCATCTTCCGGGTGACTTACCCATGACTCCCGCGAACGACTGAATGTCGCCTTCACTGACCGTGCCGTTGGTGGGATCATAAATGGTATCGTACGGATGAAGCAGACCACCCCGGGCAAATCGGGCCTGGAAAACCGGAGCTGGTACGAGAGCAAATGCCCCCAGCGAATCCCGGAGGTCGGGCCCAATACTCACAAGGCCGACGGCTTCCAGATTGATCCTGGGTTCATTGAACCGATTGGCGAGGGTGGGGAAATGGTAGTAAAGGAGTGAACGATGCTGATTTGGGGGACGAAGCTCCGGGAACTGAAATCCGGAGGCATCGGCATGGTTACTTAGAGCCACCGGGGGGGAGCTTGAGGGGCCACGAAGCTGAATCGTCCCGAAGGGATCAGTCAGCTCTCGGGAGGAGGAGACGTAGGCAACCGGTGTTGAGAGCACTCTGAGTTGTTCCGATGCCAGAAGGCCCAAGGGATCGTTGGGGAACATCTGGCGCATGGGTGGGTACCGGGAATTGTCCACGGCGTACATCTCAAGGGCCACAATCCCTGTTCGGATCGTTGCCTTTGCTGCGGAGACTCGACTTCTTGTTTGGGCTTCGAGAAGGTTTGGAATCGCGATGGCGGCGAGAATTGCCAAAATGGAGACCACAACGAGAAGCTCTATCAAGGTAAGACCTTGACGAGCTCTTTTTTTATGGGCTTCCGGTGCGATTCTCACTTGATGGTTGTTTCGTTGATGGCAGTGACGACGGAAAGTACGCACTGTTGTAAGCAAGTTGAAAGCCGGTGTAAAGCCGGTTTACCCAATCAGGGGTTCCATTTTCACCAACCATCGTCTTTTTGGGGATGCCACCAAAGGACATTTCAGCCAGCTCATTGGGGACCAGGGTCAGGCGTTCACCAGCAGTTTCCAAGGAAACACTCCCACTTGCGAGGAAAACTGTGGAGGTGGACCCATTGAGATGAACGCCGAAAGCCGTCCCATGAACAGTGACTGTTCCTTCTGGCAGTTCTACCGTAAAACGCCCTGAATTGGGGCGGACGGCAAACCAGGCTGTACCGGATTCAAGACTCACATTGGAGCGTCCTGCCACACCGAGTCGGGTCCCATTCGCCATATAAACCATCACCCTGTCATTGTCGAGTGATGCCAGGGCGGCACCCCGATCTGTAATGGAAAGGGTCGATCCACGGGCCAATTCGCCCCGGTCGGCATTGTTCCCGGTGATCATGACACCACCAGATTCGTAGGCGACGATGCCGAGAGTATCGCCCGGGTGCATGGAAACAAGGACCGCGAGTATGATTGCGGCAACGGCCGCCCCCGTTGCCGCCATGACCCGCCATTGGATAATACTTTCCCAAAACCCCGTGCCGGAACGGCCATCAGCCGGGAGTTCCGCCAGTCGATGGCGAAACGACGCCATATAATCAGGTCGACGCTCCCGCGCTTCCTCACGCAGGCCCTCTCCGAGGGATTCCAGCCGTTTTTCCAGTGAGTCCTTGCGTGTCATCTTAAAAATCCTCGTACCTGATGCCCCGTCGTTCAAGGCGTTGCCTTAATTTGTCCAGTGCCCGCCTCAAATAAACCCCGACACTTCCCATGGGTAGGGACATGACTTCCGAGATTTCCTTGATTTGAAGTCCCGAGAGGAACCGAAGGGCGATCAATTCCCGGTCCCGGGGCTTTAGGGCGTTCATTTCCTCTTCCAGCATTCTGTTGAGCTCTTCGTGCTCAAGGTTGAGAGTCTGCTTCCCATCGCAGTGGGGGGAAAGACCATTTAGTGCTCCTTCGGCTACAGTGAACTCACTTCTATAGCGCAGTTTGCGCATTTCCTTGATGCCCATGCGCCGGGCTGTGATCATGACCCAAGGGAAAATTTTATCCGGGCCATGAATCCGATGCCTTTCCTTGTAGAGCTTGAGGAAAGCCTCCTGACTGATCTCCTCGGCCACCTCCAGGGTGCCCGTGCAAAGCTTCAGATAAGCCACGACACGACTCTGGTGCTCCCAGACCACCTTTGCCATCGCATCCTGATCCCCATCCTGGAATCGCTGGAAAGTCTCCTGATCGATGATGTGACGTCCTCCGTGGCCGGATGCCATGCGTTGCACTTGCCCACTTCAATAATCGATTAACGCTCCAAGCACCAGAGGGCGCAAGGAAAGGTGGACAACCAGTAGTCCCTCTCGGGAAATTTGATGGGCGAATCTTCATATCCACTCAGTTTCGGATCGTCAGGTCGTCCCGGTAGGAAAACATGATCGGTTCGTTCTGCATGTTGTAGGCGTTGGCGTTCACTTCAATGCGGAAACGAGATCCCTGGGCATCGAGCTGGGTGAATGATCCCGAAATATTCCTCCCCCACTCGCGCCTGTCATCCATGTTGGACACATTGGGGTAAAACACACATGTCTTGCGCTCGGTATCGAATTCAATGCGGCTGACTCCCGCCCTGACGGGATTGCGAAAGGTCATGAAGCTGCCATCCTGGGCAACCGTCACCGAGCCGGCGGCAGCGGGAAGGAGCTCGCCACGAATGAAGTCCATCGCCCGGTAGGCCTGCGCTTCTGCGGGGAGGGTGCTCAACGTTTCCTTAGCCTCCCTGCCGACTGCCAGTGTGATGACCGTCATGAACGCGCCTACGACCAAAAAAACAGAGGAGCTGATGATGACCTCGGGTACGGTCATCCCCCATCTGTTTTTGCGACGCTTGATCCTGGATTTTATGGATGTCATTTACGTGTTTCTCCGCGTTTGCTACGTCGGTCAGGGTGCCAGCAGGGTCACAAGAATTTCTGACTGAACATCCCGGGAACTTCGTCCCACTCCCCGCCATGTGACTTCTACTTCGACCCGCAACATCGAGAGGTCTAGGGGGATGGGGGAGCCGGTGATGCCAACCTCCTCATCATCCATGGTAAAAAACCTCAGTGTGGCCGTGCCGGTGACATTAATTGGGTTCCCCCGCTTGCTGCTGTCATCAAGAATGACGTCCTGATAGGTTCGTGACTGCAACTGACTGAAGTGGGTCCGCTTGACCGTTTCCATGATGTCGGCGGCGGCTCGCATGGCTCCGTTGCGCTCCCGGATGGATTGCTTCTGGTAAGCTCCGAATGCCAGCGCCCCAAGGATCGAGACACCCATGAAGCTCACGAGGGCCACGGCGACAACCACCTCAACCAATGTAAAGCCCCTGAACCCCTTCCTTTTTGACATTGAATTGCCCATGATCAACCTTCCTCGGTAAACCTTGTATAGTCAGAAAAGTTCCACATGATCCGGCGAACCCTCGAGACGTTCAGGTTCAGCCAGCTGCCATCCTGCATTTCCACGTTGTAGTAGACTTCGGGGGTACCGCTCGAATGGTAGCCACGCTCGGTATAAAGGCTGCCGTATACGGTTCGGTTACCTGATGAATTAAACTCGCCCCAGATGTATTTGAACCCATTGTGGGCGATCCTGAAGGATGAGTCTGGCGAACTGCCATCGGGCTTCTTGACATTCGGGACCTGGGTGGAGCTGGGTGGATTGCCCTGACCAGCCAAACTCATGTCCGCGGCGATGAACATCGCGCCACGGGTATGAAGCCCTCCGCCTGCGATGCTGATCGTTGCCGTCCTCGCCGCAGGGTCCCCGCCGTTGATTGCCGGGTTGCGCGGGTAGTAGGTGTCGTTGATGATGGGGATATTGTTTTCATCCCGAGGCCCGGTATTACCGTTGTCATCGACGGGAACAGAATCGATGAAAACGACCTTCTCCGATACATTGTCGTAATTGGAGTCGGTCGGGCTGGTGCCAAACCAGTCAGCGTAGCTCTTACTTACGATCTGGCCAAAGTTGCCACTGCCGGGGTCCCTCTCGGTTCCGTAGATATTACCACTTGTGTCTGTAAAGTAGTACCTGAAGCCATTTTGCTGAACGAAAGTCTTCCAGTCGTTATAGTCGAATTCCGGGAAGTCAATATCCTGATTTTGCAGCAAGTTGTCAAAACCAGTGAACCCATTGTTACCCGTTCCCTGATTGCGATCCTCCAGATAATCCGTGTGGAAGGGAACTTCGTAGACCGGGGTGCCAGGCGCCACGGCATTGTTGCCAAATCCGCCGCGTACCCGCCCGTCGGCGTAGCGATTGCCATTATGGTTCATGAAGACTCCTTCAGTGCGGAAACGGAACCAGGGATCTTCATGGGAGCGGGGGAACTTATTGGTGAAGTTGTTTTCAAGTTCGACATCCGAAGCCACCCACTTCTCCCCCCAGTAAACATTGAAGTTACCATTATATCCCGCACTGGCCCGGCTGATGATCGGCCCCGGCGAGGAAATTTCAAAGGTGGTATTTTCCGTTATGATGGAGGAAATCGTTTCCTCCACACCATCAGGGGTGCGCCCCGTGGCCTCCACAACGGTGATGATGCGGAAATTGTTGGGAACCAAGTTCCACGGAATATTGGCATCATTGGGATGGATCAGGGCAATCCTGTGGATGCGTGAGATCTCTCTGCCTTCCTCATCATAAAAGATTCTTTCCGGGTTCTCCGTGAGATCGAGAACTGCCGTTGGAACTTTGCTGGTGCGGCTGACGGCCTCATTATTTCCTGCAGCAAGGTTGCGGAAGTGCGTGGTGCGGTTGGTCACAAGACGCCCATTATTGTAGAGGGGTTCGTTGTCGGCATCGAAGGCATAACTGACAATATAGGGCTCAAAGAGGCCGTACCAATCCGGTGCCACATTTGGGTGGGCGAGGGGGTAATTCGATGGTTGCTCACCATATTCGTAGGAGTTGGGTTCAGTACCCTGAAAACGTGACGGATTGTTGAAGAAGTCCACAACGGCTTCCACGCCGGCTTCCGCCGCGTAGAGGGCGTTGGTTCTGGCCCGGTCCTGGGCCGATCCACGTGCCGATTGGGTGACGTAGCTCAACCAGGCGGTCGTACCAATTCCAGCCACTGTCATGAGCACTACGGAAGTCAGCAGAATGGAACCACGAAGCTTTTTACGCAGTGTGCGTGATTCTTGACGGTGCTTTCTCATAGTATCGATTCCTCGTCAGATTGAGCCCAATTCGCAGGGCGCCTACCACGTCGATCCAAAAACCGGGCACTTCCGCATAGAGAGTCCCCACCTTGTAAAAGGTGCTGAGAACTGCATTTATTACAAAAAAGTGAAGGGGATGATTTTTTTTATTTTTGGTGGGGATTCCCGGTGGCCCCCGGAAATCAAGGGAGGGTAATCATATACCCTTAGGCAGGTAAACTCAGTACCATCATCGAGGGCTCCCATGTCAGGCTTCAAGACAATCGAATGGACAGGAAACGCTGTCCGACTTCTCGATCAAACCTTGCTCCCGGGTCGCAAGAAAATGATCACCATCCGGGAAGAAAAGGCCATGTGGGAGGCCATTCGGGCCCTTCGCGTTCGTGGAGCCCCCGCCATCGGGGTCGCCGCCGCTTATGGGCTCTACCTCGGTGTGGCGGCCAGAAAACCCCCATCTGAGAAGGCTTCCCGCAGTGCCACCAGAACCGTTGCCAAATATCTTGCAACTTCCCGGCCAACCGCAGTGAATCTTTTTTGGGCATTGGACCGATGCGAGGCGGTGGTCGACAACCTCCCCCCGGGCACGTCCCCCAGCCAAATTCTGGAACGTCTCCTGGAGGAAGCGAAGGCGATTCACCGCGAGGACGAAAGAACCTGCGACGAGATCGCCCGCCATGGTGCACCACTACTGAAAGGACTTGACGGAGTCGTCACCCACTGCAACACCGGAGCCCTTGCAACAGCGGGGTGCGGCACCGCCCTTGGCGTCATTATCAGGGCAGCGAAAAAGAACAAATTCACTGTTTACGCCGATGAAACACGGCCCCTCCTCCAGGGCGCACGCCTCACGGTATGGGAGCTTTTGCAGGCAGGGGTGGAGACGCGGCTAATCACCGATGGAATGGCCGCCTCGGTCTTTTTACGCGACAAAGCCCAGGCAGCAATCGTCGGCGCAGACCGAATTGCCGCCAATGGTGATGCAGCAAACAAGGTCGGAACGCTACAACTTGCGATCGTGGCGAAACATTTTGGTGTCCCGTTTTACGTCG
>JAFIGB010000178.1 GCA_020831705.1 Candidatus Sumerlaeia bacterium
GCATTTTTTCCATTTCCATCTTCAGGTCGTCGAGATCGACTTCCATGTTGAGCAGGGTTTGAACTGCGAGGCCTTCACCCTTGCGGATGATCCCGAGAAGGAAATGTTCAGGACCAATGTAGTCATGTCCGAGCCTGCCCGCTTCGTTGCGGGATTGGCGCATGACTTCCTTCCAGCCTGGAGTGAAGGGAGTATCATTAAGACCAGCCATTGAGTGTATCCTCCTGGATTCTTTCTCGGGTCGGTGAGCAGTTGGGGCAAGTCAGGAATCGCAACTTCTGGATGGTCACGCTTCAAAACCCTCTCAATGGATAATTTAATGCCATCGACGACCCAACGTCAAGGTGGGTGGGGCTTAATTCGTGTACATCTTTCAGGGGTGTCATCAATAATCCCATCTGGAGAACCCAATTCATTGATGGCCCATTCCAGCGATTGGAAAGATACCACCGACATGATACGAGCAATGTTCGGGCCGCAGCCGGAGTTGGCCAGGAACAACCCAACCACTAAGAACTGACCGATTGGGCTGGCCGCAAGTTGGGTGTCATCCGACCCCCTGCGTCAGGGTGTTGCGGATCAGTGTTGCCCGGCGGACATCCCTGGCCTGGGCATCCTCCCCGCTTTCACCGCTCAAAAGGAGATGCCCCGGCTGGACATCCACCACCAGGCGGTTCAGGCATTCATGGGAAAGCTTGCCGAAATACCCCTCGTCGATCCCCAATCTCAGGCGGCTGAGATGGGTCATTGCCTCGGCGGTGTCAATTTTTCGGGCATGGGTCAGGAGACCGAAGCTCCTCCAAACGGAATCGCGCACGGTTATATCATGGCTCTTCATCACCATGGAGCGGGATTCCAGTTCCTTCTCCATGATGAGGCTGACCATCTCCCCAAGCTCCTCCTCGATTTCGCCGGCGGTTTTTCCCATGGTGACCTCATTGCTGATTTGATGGAAATCCCCGGTTGTTTCGGAGTTTTCTCCATGGAATCCCCGGGCGGTGAGCCCGTAATTCGCCAGGCCCTTGAGGGCACTGTCCAGACGATTGTCCAGACTCAGGCCGGGCAGGTGCATCATGACGCTCACACGGAGGCCGGAACCCACGTTGGTGGGGCAGGCAGTGAGGAAGCCAAGCCGGGGGTGGTAGGCGTAGGGAACAAGGGAGGCCACCTCCTGGTCGAGTTCGTCGAGCAGCTTGTGGACCTTCCCCGTCTGCAACCCCGGCTCCAGGGCTTGAAGCCGCAGGTGGTCCTCCTCGTTGATCATGACGGAAGCCTTTAAATCAGGACGCACAAAGACGGCGCTGGCATGACCCCCGTGCTCCATTTCCTTGCTGATCAACCGGGCCTCCTTGAGGAAGGACGCCTCGACCGAGGAAATATTCCCCAGGGGGAACTTGAAGTACTTCCCGAGAATCTCGCTCTTCTCCAGGGAATCGAGGAGCGCTTCGAGGACCTCGATGGCGACGCTTTTCGACGCATGACGGGTGAATGGATGCCCGGTGACGTTTCGAGCCAGCCGCACGCGGGTGGTCACGACGACGTTGTTGCAGGGGGCCGGTTCCTCCAGCCAAAGGGCGTCGGCTCCAATAATATCGGGGGGAAGTGTCATTTCAGGAATCCACCTCGTCCTCAAGGACCTTGATCTGGTCGCGCACTTTGGCGGCCTCTTCGAAATCCTCAGCGTCAACCGCCGTTTCCAGCGCCGCTTTCAGCGTTTCCAGTTTTTCCTCCCGGCTTGGTTCAATGGGAGCAGGGGGTTCTTTCCTTGGGGCGGGAGCCTCACGGGGCGGGCGCTGGTCCACACCCATTGATTCGGGAGCGGGGGGGGAATCACCCTTGTGGTGCGTGGATCCGTGAATTTTCCGAATGTCGGTGAGGAGTTGCTCCCCAAAGGCATCATAGCATGCGGGGCAGCCGAGCATGTAGCTCGCGCGGTACATGGAAAAGCTCAGACCGCATTCGCTGCAGGTGGGCTCGTCATCGTTATCCAGGGGCGATATTCCCGATTTTTCCTGCATAATGAGGCTTTGAAGGACATGCTTGATGGTCAGGTCGTTCTTCTTGCTCATTCCCCGGGCCATCTTCCGCCGGTGGGGGGAGACCTTGATGGCGCACTCCTCACAGACTTCAAACCCCTCGATGGCCTTGCTGGGGGCGATCTTTACCAGCTTGAGTGTGGATTCGTTTTGATTGCAGATCTGGCAAAGCATTGATTTGCGACTCCTCGCAGTCTGATGACGCCAGCAATTGAATAGCAAGAAGTGGGACGGCATCCAGCGGAAAGAGGCCAATTGACCCGATTTTCGTTGGAATCAGTCGGGTTGCGGAATATTCCTGTTCCCCCCCCGACTCCCGGATTCCTACCCTTTCCGGGCAGTTGGAGAACAATCCACCGAGGTGAATCCATGGACAACAAGCCCCTTTTTCCGGTCATTGATGGACAGTTTAAGATGAAGAAGGAGCCTGACGTTCGCATCGGGGTCGTTCTTGCCGAGGATGACAAGGAGTTCATGGAGTTCCGCGTCCCGTCCGAGGGGTATCAGGTCGAAGGGGGCGTGGCATGCCCTGCCGGGGTGGATCTACGGATTGTGGCGAAGGGGGACGGCGTTCAGTTGATACGCGCCGAAGATGGAACCGAGCTGGTCAGCGGCGAAGTCCTTCGCATCCTTCCCCCAAAGGAAAATGCGCCGTTCGGTATCGGCAAGGGAGTCCTTGTTCGGGGCGTTGTTGCCGGGCGGGTCTTTCACTGGCGCAAGTTCATTGATCAGACACTGACCGATGTTTTGGAGTTTCGCGCCCGCGACGGCAAGATTATCATGGTCAATGAAGTCCCCATGGAGACCTATCTGGTCGGTGTGATCACCTGGGAAATGAGTGGAGAATGCCCCATCGAGTACATGAAGGCGCAGGCCGTCG
>JAFIGB010000486.1 GCA_020831705.1 Candidatus Sumerlaeia bacterium
GGACGGATACAGGTCATCTATCAAAGTCCCCCCAACGGAACGGATACCACCGGAATGCGCCTGGGCATGACGTTGGTTGGCCCAACCGGCCTCATTGATTTCCGTCCTTTCCCGAACATCATTCCCCCGCCACTCCAGACTCAGGTTACGTGCAAAGAAGTCGTAGACCGGCCAACTGCCTTCCTCTTTCCCGGGGATTCCCAGAAGATGCTCAAGCTCATTGATACGACCTGAAGAGATCAGCACCCTCAGAGCGAGATGAGTTTCATACCGTGTTGGCCGTGATTCCTCACCACTGAAAAGCCCTCCGGTCAAGCGGTTGGTGAAATCCGACGTGACTATTTCATCACGGACAAATCGATCGACCAACTGCTCCGAACGCCGGAATGTGGAACTCGGTTCCCGGGCGATATCCTCGATTCTTGTGGAGTGCCGGGCTGCACCCGAGAGGGCCTCGGTGGCAGCTGCACGAGTAGCAAATGAAAGGCTACGTGAATCATCGGAAACGGACCGAGCCAGAAACGCAACCGCATCATGATACGCAAGCGCAACACTCACATGTTCCCCGGAATGAATGTTGCGCCCAAGCTCACCGGACGACCGATAAGACAGGTCCAGCGACGCAAGAATTCTGGTGACCATTGCAGCTTCGAGGACGAGTTCTTCCTTCCCTCGATTGAATGAATTTTTCCACGACCCAAAGAATTCAGCATCTGCGGAATCCCGGTACTGATGGCGCAGCAACCAGTCAAGGCCACGAGACATACCAAGGGAGTCGATGGAGTTGTCTATTTCCAGAACGATACTTGGGGCTTTTGCCCTGTTGCTGTTACCCCGTGCATCCGCAGCCAGCAGGGTAAAGGTATGTGTTGAATTGGAAAGCAGGTGACTCTCGAAGGAGTAGTTAAGTGTCTCTGTTGTTGTGCCATCACTCGTGAAGGGCACGCCAATCAAATCGAGATCATTGATCAGGAGCTGGTAGGTCACGGGCATGGAAATCTCGGGCGGATGCTTCCGCAGCTCCCAAGAGAAATCCAACCTTCCACCCACAGTCCCCTCACCCTTGATTGCTGCCTCGACAGAGAAATTCAGCACATGTGGCGGCACGCTATCGATATGAATCTGCTTTCGACCCTGTGCCAAGGCTTCGTTCCGATCCTCCACAATGATCGTGGCCCCCGTGGCATTCCCTGAATCGGGGGAGAAATAATGGCCGTCCTGGGTAACTCGACCGGAGCCTTCGACTCTCCAGGTCGGCGAGGCCGTTGGCACGCGCTGGCCAGCGATATTTCGCCCAACCGCCCGCAAAGAAATTTCCTCTGAAAGCCCAAGAATTGTCTCACCTTCGGGATAGATATCAAAATAGGCGACACCACCCTCGTTGTCCACGATGACGTGGAGACTGTCAGAGACACCGGACAAATCATGAGAGGCGGTCAACTTGCCTCCGCCCAAGCCATGGGGGGTAAAGATGCCAGACGATTCAACGGCACCCACTCCACCTGTTACCGTCCAGTCCACATCTCCCGGACCAAGGTTGAAAGGCAGGTTTGGGCTATAGGTAAAACGGACCCCAAATTGCCGATAGCCGTTCGCATCAACCAGAACCTGATTTGCAGCGATCGGAAACGGATGCCCTGGCGACGGTGGGCCACCATCGGTAATCCTCATGCCCTCGACAATTGCATCCTCCCAAGTCGCGTAAACGATACTGTCCCGGACCGGCCACAACTCCTCACCATCGAGGCGAAGCCGAATGTTTACGAACTTCCGGCCCAAGTCACCCTGCCAGCCGTGGGGTGCCTCCGTGATCTGTACAACCAATTCAGAGAGTAACGCCGCCGGCACCCATGAATTCAACGTGATCGATGTTCCATTTGAGTGAACTGATAGCACATCACTCCCGCCGATCATCATTTCCATATCTCCGGAAAACTCCGCCTCCCACTCGCCATAGACCACATCACGAAGAGTATAGGGAAGACCATCCTCAAGGATAAATCGGTTCCGAATACCCCGCCCTAGTAGATAGACGGAATTCTCATGGAACAACGCGGGCTGCCAACTGACTGTCCCGCGCCCCAACCGATCAAAGTACACCCGGGCAAACGAATCGGAAATTCCCTCAAGCTGCCTTACCGAAAGTTCCATGGAAGGCGCAAAAATATCGTCATACGCCAATGACAATTCACCCGTGCCCGAATCGTCCACGGCTTCCGCCCGACAAAGAGCCAATCGGCCATCAAAAGTCGGCGAGGTTCCAATGAAATAAACCCATCCGGCATGATCCGCAGCTACACCTTGGGGAATTACATCAAACCCTACCGGAATATTCACTCCATTGAAGGGGCTGTTCGAAGCTGCCCCCGCCTCGTAGTCCCCACCAACCTCCTGCTGCGCGTGAAACTTGCTCAAATAAAAGCCGGTATTGCCTTCAGCCAGCGTCGTTAACCACAGGTTGCCAAACGCATCAGCCGTCAGGTCGAAGAAGTCCGGTTCAGGATCAGGACCGGGGTCACCTGAGATTACCTGGAAATCGACTCCCAGTTGCTCAAAGCCCGTACCTAATCCCCATTGTTCCTGATAGACACGAGCGTCCCAGCCATTTCCATTCTGAACCAGGATAGCAAGTGACACGAGTAGATCGCGAGACACAGCCAAAGATGGCATCCGACCAGAAAGGTCTAGGGTTTGGTCAATAACTTCCCAGCCTGTACCTGAAGAACGCAGGAACTTTACATTACTTTCCGATCCATTGTCATTTGATGCCGCCACATACCAGATTCCACTCCGTGCAACAACTGAAGCCGAGGACGTATAGCCTGATAATTCGAGGATCTCCCCGTCACCGTTTATGGTCCAGCCTTCTGATCCTGTCCTTTGACGACAGTAAACCTTCTCTGAACCCGAGTCATATGTTAGCAGCAGGTGGTGATGCTCCCGGTCTTCCCCGAAGTACTCCCCTGCCGCCAACAGCACCTCGCCCTCGATAATCTGCTGTGACTCCCCATTTCGGGATTCCCACACGCCAGCAAGCTGGGAACCCGAATCCTGAGTCATTCCATAGAGAATGACCGTCTCTTCCCCAGCGCCAAGTACAACATGCTCATCAAGTGTCCACCCGTAATGGATCGTCCCAGTTGTTCCACCTTCCTCCGATGTGATCTCCATGAGCGGACCAAACTGACCACGCAGATCCACCACATCGTTGGTAAGGGAAAATTCCTCGATGTTTGAAAGATCAAGGTTCCCCGTATCGACGACCGTCACACGATACTGGGTAGTTCCGGCAGTTGTGCCCGTTGTGGATTGATCCCAATACATGGGAGCTTGTTTCAACTGCTCCTCGTCAACCAATCCCCCTATCGCTTCAGTCTGATCAAACAACTCCCATGTATAGTCGAGGTCCTCAAGCCCGGTGACCCCCGAGTCAATGACACCATCGAAACGAATTCGAGTACCTGTATCGATCGTCGCATCGGTGACATTGATTTCGAACAGTTCATCATCATCCAGAATGGTAATCGTGGCGAAATTGATGTCATTGAAGAATTCGACGCTGTCAAAACCATCCGTGGGAGCATCAATAATGGTGAACTCAACCGTGAACTCACGATTTGGTTGCTTCAAATCATTACCAATGATTTCGATCTCGATCTCCTCCTCGAACACATCATTTGGCCCAGTCTGGAGATTTCCTGGCGGGATGACAATTGTACCACTTGCGGGCTCGTAATCAACCCCACTGACAGCCGTCCCATCCACGGTACTGTATGACACCTCAATGGGCCAAGAAGCGCCGAGATCAAGTTCGACCTTCACGACAGCCTTCATATTATCACCCTCCCCACCTTCATACACTTCATCACCTGAGACTATGACAGTGGGGAGGTCCTCGTTATCCTCAATGATAATGCCAGCAATCGAAGGATCACCCTCATCATTGTGCAGTCCTTCGACGACTCTCAGCTCAAAGTCCTTATCCCCATCAAATATATGATTGTCAATCGGCGTGATCGTCAGGTTTGCACTTGTCTGTCCTAGCGGAATCACCACCATGGTGACTCCATTCTCAGGCACCGGAGTCACGATAAAATCATCCCCGAGTTTGGCGGTTCCTTCCACAACTTCCACAGGGACCGTGATTGGAATCGAATGGGGGAACTCGCTGGTAATGGTAATCGTGTACATCTCCGACATGCCATGTTCAAATATTTCTGTGGCACCGACAATCATTGCCAGTGGCTTAGGCTTGTCTTCGAGAATGGTAATGTCGGTTTCAACAAAGGCAGCGGCAGAGTTTACATCATAACCATCACCTTCCATCAGGCTTGCATACATAACCCGGTCAGCATCATATTCCTCCTGCTTAAGCAAAGTCACAGGTACGGAAACGGGAGTCAAACCAGGCGGAAGGCTGTGGGAGGTGAGGTACTCCCCTCACCTTGGACACAAAATGCCCTTCAACAAGTAAGACTTTCGGGCGGGTTTGGTCGTTCTGGAGGGGGCATTCTCCTTCATATTTTGAACCAAGGCGGCGGTCAG
>JAFIGB010000186.1 GCA_020831705.1 Candidatus Sumerlaeia bacterium
AAGCCGACCGGTGCGTCACCTTCCACCATCGAGGGGATCCAATGTCCCAGTGAAAAGATGGTGGCCCTTTACGCCAAGGCGCTCAAGGTCGCCCAAAGCAATGCCTCGGTGCTGCTTCGTGGGGAAAGTGGGACGGGCAAGGAAGTCATGGCGGACTTTATTCAGGCCAAAAGCCCCCGCTCCACCAAGCCCTACCTCAAGATCAACTGCGGGGCGTTGCCGGAAAACCTTCTTGAAAGTGAACTGTTCGGGCACATCAAGGGGAGCTTCACCGGGTCGGTGGCCGATCGTGCCGGGCTTTTTGAGTCAGCCGATGGTGGTACGGTGCTCCTCGATGAGGTGGGCGAGGTGAGCCCCTCCCTGCAGGTCAAACTCCTGCGGGTTCTCCAGCAGGGGGAATATTCCCGGGTGGGCGAAAGCGCGACACGGCGGGTGGATGCTCGGGTGATCGCCGCGACCAACCGCCCCCTGGAAAAAATGGTGGAGGATGGCACCTTTCGCAAGGACCTGTATTACCGCCTCAATGTGGTTCCCATTGAACTTCCACCGCTTCGCGAACGGCCGGGAGACCTCCATGTATTGATCCGGCATTTCGCCGGCAAGTTTCATCAGTCCGGCCCCGTGCACTTTACTGCCGAGGTCCTGAAGTTGATGGAGGATTATCCGTGGCCGGGTAATATTCGCGAACTGGAAAACGCCATCGAGCACGCCATTGTCCTCGGCGATCCCGCGCGTATCGGCCCCGAGGATCTTCCCGCTGCGATTCAGGAGTTCCTGGCGGAAGGCCCCGGCGCGGGCGGGAACCCGGCAGCCCCGATGGTGGGGCAGGCCTCCCTGGAGGAAATCGAAAAATCGTGTCTCCTCCAGGCACTGGAAAAAACCAAGGGGAACCGAACCCGGGCCGCTCGAATCCTGAACATCACACGGCGTACCCTTGGATATCGTCTCAAGAAGTATGGACTGGAGGAGGAAGTAAACGACCGTTTCGGCGGTGAATAAGCACCCGCAACCGGGGTATGGAAAGAGACTGGATCAGGACCGCCACCCCCACAAAACCTTTGTCACATCGGTGGTAATCTTGGTTCACTCAAGCCCCACAAAGGGCCGCTCATCCCCGTGGCAGGGCTTTGGCGGTTCGATAATTCAGGAGCAGACATGGCAATTCCCCAATCACAAGTGGACGAGACCCTCGACCGCATTCGCGAGATCCTCGAAAAATACGAGGACGACCTCCTTGCCGCGACCCAGAAGATCATCTCCTTCGAGACGGTTTCCGGGGGAAATGCCGAGCAGGAAAAGCGCTACCGCGAGGAAATCCCTGCCTGCATGAAATGGCTTGGTGAACTGGCCGAGTCCATGGGGTTTACCTTCACCAACTGGGACAACGAGGTTGCCGAAATCGAATGGGCAGCGCAGGCCGCCACCAATGGCGCGCGCCGTCCCGTCCTTGGCATCGCCTCCCACATCGACGTGGTGACGCCGGCGGGCAACTGGTCCCATGGGCCCTTCTCCGGTGACATTGCCGATGATGGATATCTATACGGCCGGGGAATTCAGGACGACAAGGGGCCGCTGATTCAGTCGCTCTACGGTCTGTATGCCGTGAAGGAGGCGGGAATCATTCCCCCCTGCGATATACGCATCATCGTGGGCACGACGGAGGAAACCGGCATCTGGTCCGACATGGAGCGCTACCTCAAGGAGCGTCCCGCCCCTGATTACAGCTTTACACCTGATGCAGATTTCCCGGTCATCATTGGCGAGAAGGGGATGTGCAACCTGCGCTTCACGGCCTCCTGGCCGGAGGTTTCCCCCAACAGTGAGACGGGCATGGAGTTCGTTTCCTTCGAGGGTGGCCAGCGTGTGAATATCATCCCGGCGCTTGCGGAAGTCCGTCTTCGGTTCCCCCAGGAAGCCCGCCACGATGTCATGAAGGAAATCGTCCGCGAGACGACACGATTCACCGTCGAGAACCCCAAGTCCAACGTCACCCTGGTTCCCAACGAGGACAAGGAGATGGCGGCCACCGGTACCTACGAGGCGTTGGTGAGCTTCCTTGGCAAGGCGGCTCACAGTTCGACCCCTGCCAGTGGGCACAATGCATTGGCCGATGCCCTTCGCTTCTTTGCCGATATCGAGGGCCTGCCGGATCCCGTCCGTTCCTTCATTCAGTTTCTGGGTGTTCTGTCCGCCGACTCGACGGGTGCAGCCATTGAGATAGACGGCGAGCACGATTTCGTCGGCGCGACAACGGCGCCCCTCACCGTCGCAGAGATCACCCCCACCGGGGGATGGGCGGCGCTCAACGTGCGCCCCACCATGGGATTGAAGTGCGAGACGGTGATCGAACGCGCCCGCGAGTTTGCCACGGCATTTTCCCGGCATTCGGGGCTGGATATACGTGTTGAATCGACGGGAACGCTTCACGACGCCATCTACCTCGACCCTGAAAAGCCCGGCGTGGGTGCCTTCCTTGACAGCCTCATGGGATCGTTTTCCGCCGTCACCGGCCAGGACGGCGAGTGTATAGCCATTGGCGGGACGACCTATGCAAAGGGGCTGCCGAACTGCTGCGCCTTCGGGCCCGTCCTCGTTGGTGAGGACGAGGAGCTCGCCCACCAGGCCGATGAGCGCCTGAAGGTGACCTCGATCAAGCGCAACGCCCTGATATACGGTCTCAGCATTGCGCTGATGGCTCATCACCCGGACGCCTGACCAACCCGAAAGGAGGAAAAGCACCCCATGGCAGACAAGGACACGCTGACTGTAACCTGCCCCGAATGCGATTCCATCCTGATTGTGGACCGCAACACTGGGGAAGTTCTGGAAGTACGCAAGCCGCTGGTGGAGGAATCCAGCGGGGACCGATTTGAGGATGCCCGCAAGCGCGTCCTGGAGGTCAACGAGCGTGCTGAAAAGGCATTCAAGGCCGCGCAGGAGCGGGAAAAGGGCAAGCTCGAACGCCTCGAAGCCCTCTTCAAGGAAAAGAAGGAGGAGCTCAAGGACAAGCCCATCGAACGTCCCGACCGCCCCTTCGACCTCGACTGACCAACCCCTTGTATAGACACAACCATGCCCCCCACGAAACCTGATGAAACATGCCCCAAGTGCCGGGGAACCGGATATGTGATCGATGACAAGGCCAGAGTCGCACGCCCCTGTGATTGCGGCCTGCTGGAGCGGGTCCATGGAGCGGACCGGGCACGGGGAGCGCGCATCCCGCCACGGTTTTCCCGGAAGGATTTCGAGAACTACAGCATCGACGCCCCCCAGGGCGGGAAATCCTCGGCCGCCTCGGCCAAGGCCCGGAAGGAAATCCTCGCCGTCGCGGAGGCATACGCCCGTGGTTTCAATACCGACGAGCGCGAGGGCTTCATCCTCCGTGGCCCCACCGGTTGCGGCAAGACACACATTGCCGTGGCGATCCTCAAGGCCGTTATTCGCCGTGGATATACAGGGGTCTACTTCAACTTCACCGATCTATTGAGCCGAATTCGCGACAGCTACCAGGAGGATGGCACGGAGACCGAGGGCGCCCTGCTCAACATCGTGGATTCCTGCGACCTCCTCGTCCTCGATGACGTCGGTGCCGAGCGCGCCAGCGAATTCGTCCGCGATCGTCTATATCTCATTATCAACCGTCGCTACGAGAATGCCCGCCCCATTATCATCACCACCAACCTGGACGACGATGAGATGCGCGAGCGGGTGGGGGAGCGCACAGCGTCGCGCCTGTGTGAGATGTGTGCCATTCCCTTCCCGCCCTTCCCGGCCCAGGATTACCGCCGCGCCATGATGCACTGATTCCTCCGCCGCTGCTTAGGCAGGAAGAAAGGGGCAGTCCCGGTCCCGATGTTCCGCAAGCAGCTGAAGGTATCTTGATCGTGGCATGGCCTTCACCCCAAATGTTGCCAGGTGGGTTGTTGGCAGTTGTGTGTCCATGGCAGCAAATCCCTGCTTTTGCAGGTGGCGGCCAAGATGGACCAGCGCGGCCTTCGAGGCGTTGGTGACACGATGGAATTTCGACTCCGCGGCAAAGATTCCCCCCATGGCGACGCCGTATATCCCGCCGACCAGCTCGTCCTCCCGCCAGACCTCGACGCTGTGTGCAATGCCCCCATGGTGGAGGGTGATATATGCGTCGATCATCTCTGGGAGGATCCAGGTACCACCGTGATTTTCATCGTGGATGGTGGCGCAGGAATTGATTACCGCGGGGAAGTCCCGGTTGATTGTATAGACAAACCTGGCGAGGTCGCGCTCCAGGCGGCGGGGAACGTGAAGCTGGTCGAGGAGGAGGACACCCCTCGGGTTGGGGCAATGCCACAGGATCGGCAGGCCCTCGTCGTACCACGGGAAAATACCGCGGTAATAGGCTTCGAAGAGACGCGCCGGCGACAGGTCGCCCCCCATGGCGAGCAAACCATCCGCCCGGGTAATCACCGGGTCGGGGAAGGTGAACGTGGCGGGATCGAGGGGTGTGCGGTAGCTTGCCATGACCACGGAATGTTGACCGCAACGAGGGAGAAAATCGAGGGGAAAGTCACGCCCGCCAGCCGAAGGGAAGAAGGCGCCAGGGAATAAAGACGCGGATGACGTCGCGGGTGCGCCAGGAATGGGATTCCCGCACGGAGCGCACAAGGAAGCTGCTTGTGATGCGCCCAAGGGCGGAAAAGAAGAACAACCACTGCCACGCGCCGAAGCCCACACCATTGACGGTGAACTCCATTTTTTCAAAAAGCCCGAGAAGGGGACCGGCCATGCTGCCGCCCACGAAGCCAATAACCCCGGCGATGAGGGCAAGGAGTCCCAGGTAGGCGGGGCGCTGCTTTTCCGGGGCCGTCACCAGGGAAAGATTGAACATCGCCGCGCCGATGGCACCACCGGCAATCCCCTCGAAAAATCCCCCGAGATAGACAAGGAACAGGTCGCCGGGCCGGGCCATGATCCAGCATGTCATCGGGAGCGTTCCCGCCATGAAGATATTGATGGCAAGGACGCTTCGGTTGCCGTACTTGTCCGCCACACGTCCCCAGATGGGGCCACTGGCGAGGACGGAAAGCGCCACGACCGCCTGAAAAATGGCAATCTGAAGGAAGTTCATCCCGATATACTGGATCAGGTAGGGAATGAAGAGGCTCATGCCGAGAAGCACCGAGGCGGTCCAAAAACTGGCCAGCGCAAGATAGCGGCGAAAATTCTTGTCGCGAAGGGGAACGATGAACATCTCCTTCGGTCGCATGACCCTTCCCGGCTCGTCTATAACCGGTTCGTGGTGTGTTTGCAGGAGGCCGACACCGACGAAGGCGAAGATCGTTCCCGCGAAGATAAGGACCTGGTAACTTGCCGGGGCATGAAGGGCATCGAGCACAACGCCCGCGATCATGTTGGCGCCGAGTCCCACCACCGCACAGATTCCATTGCGCAGGCCGAAGTACCGCCCCCGCCGTTCCCCGGGAACGACCCGGCTCATCCAGGTGGACCAGACCGGCCCGGCCGATGCCTGGAAGAACCCCGACACCATCAGCAGCAGAAGGAAGTAATTCGCGGCTCCATCGCCCCCGAGATAGAACATGGGAAGGAGGGCGGGGAACAGCCACAGGATCCGCCCGACACCTGCCAGCAACGTGGTCAGGACCTTGGGGCGCGGGAAAAGGGCGAGGAGGAACCCACCCGCCGGGGCGGAGGCCTGGGCCAGGAACGGAACACAACCGGCGATGGAAAGCTGCAGTGGCGTGGCGCCCATGTATAGCAGGTACGCCATCAGGACGGCACCGGAGGTCCAGCTGAAGAAAATTGTCGTGGCGGACCCCTCGATGATCGAATAGCGCAGGGTCCGCGCCGTCTCCGGCGACATCGGGGGAAGAGCAGCCGTGGGGATGGAATCCATCGATGCCGGGGTGGAGGACATAAAAAAGGCCAAAATCGAAGTCGCCGGGGTTTCGATTTCCCCCGCACCGGGACCATCCCCCCCTACCTCCCCCAAGGTCCAAGGCAAACTTGCCCCTCGGGCTGGTTCATCTTGATAAAAACTTTAGCCGTGACCCGAGGGGAACAATGTGCGAAGAATCCAATCAGCCCGCGCGGCGGGACATGCACCACCCGGAGCCCCTTTCCCCGACATGAAAACCCTGATCAAGAATGCCCAATGCGTCCTTCCCGAGGGAACCACGCGCACCAATATCCTCATCGAAGGAAGTACCATTGCCGACATCGATCCCGCAGCATCGATCACCGCCGACGAGGTCATCGATGCAACCGGCCTCCATCTCCTCCCCGGTGTTATAGACGATCAGGTTCACTTTCGTGATCCCGGCCTGACGCACAAGGAGGACATCCACACCGGCAGCCTCGCCTCCGCCAGGGGGGGCGTGACGACCTTCCTCGACATGCCCAACGTCAATCCCGCCATGACCACCTGTGAACTTCTCGAAAGACGGCTGGAGCTTGCCGCCTCCAAGGCCGTCGTGAATTACGGCTTCTATATTGGCGCCACACCCGACAATATAGACGAGTTGAAAAAGGCCCGGCGCACCCCCGGCATCAAGATCTTCATCGGCTCCAGCACGGGAAATCTCCTCGTCGACGGGCAGGATAGCCTCGAGCGGATCTTCGCGGAAACCACCCTCCCCATTTGTGCCCATTGCGAGGACGAAAAGACGGTGCGGGAAAATGCCGAGCGTCTTGGTGGTGGGAAATCCTTTGCGGATCATTCACGCATCCGCGATCACGAGGCCGCCCTCATTGCCACCCGCCGGGCGGTCGATCTTTCCACCCGCCATCGTCATCCCTTCCATGTCCTGCACGTCTCCACGGCGGCGGAGGTCGAATTCCTCAAGTCGGCCCCCGATTGGGTCACCTCGGAGGTTTGCCCCCATCACCTTTACTTTTCGGTGGAGGATTACGACCGTCTCGGCTCCCTTGTGCAGATGAACCCCTCGGTGAAAAACCGCGAGGATTGCGAGGCCCTTTGGAAGGCCCTTGCGGAGGGGGATATAGACGTCGTCGCCACCGACCATGCCCCCCATCTCCTTGAGGAAAAGGACAAGCCATATCCCCAGTCACCCTCCGGGGTTCCCGCCGTGGAGAACCTGCTGGCGCTCATGCTTGACGGTGTTTCCAGGGGCCGTTTGACGCTGGATCGGTTGGTTCGGACGATGAGTGAAAATCCTGCGCGAATTTGGAACATGAAGGGGAAGGGCAGCATCGCCGTCGGCCATGACGCCGACCTGGTCCTCGTCGACCAGCAAAAGCCCCATCCAGTCCGTAATGAAGATCAGATTACCCGTGCCGGGTGGTCGCCGTGGCACGGTGTGGACCTGATGGGTTCCCCCGTGAGAACGTTGATCATGGGCCGCACGGTATACGCAAATGGCAGGCTGGACCGGACTCCCCATGGGCAGGAAGTGCTTTTTGACAGGGGCGGTTGAGGCCAATTTTTTTGGCCAAAAGGCAAACCAACGGGTGATATTCAGTGTCCCCTGATTTGAAGCCTGCTCTTTTCGGTTGGCAGCGGGCCCCGAAGCAAGCAATCATAAGTTTGGGAAATTTATGGCCCCCAGCAAGGGGTCTGACCCATTGAATCCAGCACCCTCTTCACAGTTCAACCAATAGGGATGACCGGTTACACACATTGTCCACGGAATGAATCCCCTTATACCTGACAACGTCTCCGTTCATCACTCAATCGCCCCAGCAACCCTTCTCCCCACCCAGTAAGATAACAGACCCACCGGTTGCGATATTGCCCACGGAAAGGATTCGCTATACATGAGTCAGGAGCACATCACCCCGGAAGCCTTCGAGATGGAACCGAAGGATACAATTGGCCAGCGTGCCTGTGAACATCTCGAACGCGGCGGGATCCTTTACTTCCCCACCTTCCCGTTCCCCTTTGCAAAGGAGGATGCGGAGTTCCTCCTCACCGTCCGCCAAAGCAAGCTCGCCAACCACAAGAATGTGGCTTACAGGCCGCTGCAGGACCGTATTACGGGGTTCGAGGGGGACGAGGCCATTTCCCAGCGTCTACACAAGATCATGCGGGATTTTTCCAAGTCGATCACGGAGTTTGCCGACGAATTGCTGGCGCCCTACAGCAAGCATCGACGCCTCGATTACGCCAGCTTCCGTCCCCTTCAGGAGGAGGGACGCCAGATTCGCCAAAGCGCCCGCAATGACCTTCTTCACCTCGACAACTTCCCCACCCGGCCCACCCATGGGGCGCGGATCCTGCGCATTTTCATCAATATCAACCCTGATGAAGCCCGCAAGTGGATCACCGGGGCGCCGATCCATGATCTTGTCAACGACCCACGCCAGGGCGAGGCGATCAAGTCCGTCGCCAAAGGGGTTCTCAATCCGCTGACGCAGACAAAGCTCAAGCTTTCCAGCGTCGCCAAGGCCTTCAAGGTTCCCGTCACCGCCCGGTCCTCCTACGACGAAATCATGATCCGGTACCACCACCACCTGAAGGCGGACGAGGAGTATCAGAAAAACGGCGCGCGGAACTTCTGGCAGTTCCCTCCGGGATCATGCTGGGCTGTCTATACGGATTCCGTCCCCCACGCCGTCCTCGCCGGTCAGTACGCCATGGAACAGACCTACATGGTCGAGCCGGAGGGAATGCTCCTTCCCGAGTTGTCGCCCATTCGCGTTCTGGAAAAATACAATGGTGCCCCCCTTGCCCGCCCTCGGGGCCAAGGCCACCGGCCTCCTGGGAGCAGGCACGATTCCCCTCCACCTTCTTGACGATGTTGCCATCACGGCGGGGCGTCTTGGGCGGATGATTGTTCCCTGACCGGTCGAGCAAAAGTGATACGGACAAGAAAGAGGGGGCAACCAGTTGGCTGCCCCCTCTATTGCGTCCTGCCATTGATGGGAGTTGCTGTCAGATGTGAATCGCCATCTCATCCGCAGCGGCGGCGGCTTCCATGATGGCCTCGCTCAGCGTTGGGTGGGCGTGGATGGTCGTGTGAAGATCCTCCATGGTGGCCTCCAGACGGCGTGCCAGGCAGACTTCGGCGATCATCTCGGTGGCCTCGCTGCCAACAATGTGGCCGCCAAGGATTTCCCCGTATTTCTTCCCGAAGATCAGCTTCACCATGCCGTCGGGTTCGCTTCCGGCAACAGCCTTCCCCGATGCGGTGAAGGGGAACTTGCCGACCTTGTACTCCAGTCCCTGCTCCTTGCACTTGGCCTCGGTCAGGCCCACGGAGGCGACTTGGGGTTGGCAGTAGGTGCAGCCCGGGATGTTGGAGTAATCGATGGGGGTGGGATCCATGCCGGCGATGGCCTCGACACAATGGATGGCCTCGGCGCTTGCCACATGGGCAAGCCAGGGCGGGCCAATCACGTCGCCAATGGCATACAGGCCCTTCACATTGGTGCGGTAATGATCATCGACCTTGATGTGCTCCTTGAAGATTTCCACCTTCAGTTCCTCAAGGCCCAGATTTTCAATATTACCTGTGACGCCGATGGCCATCAGCGTCTTTTCCGATTCCACTTTTTCCGTCTTGCCGCCCTTTTCGTAGGTCGTGACGGTGCCATTTTTCGTCACCTCCACGCCCTTGACGGCTGCCTTGGTGATGATATTGATGCCGCGCTTCTTGAAGGAGGAGGCCACCACCTTGCTCATGTCGCGATCCTCAACGGGAAGGACCGTGTCAGCGTATTCCAGCACGGTGACCTTGGTGCCAATGACAGCGTAAAAATAGGCGAATTCCATCCCGATGGCGCCGGCACCAACGATGGTCATGGACTTGGGAGCCTTGGCCAGCGACATGGCTTCCTTGCTGGAAAGGACGGACTTGCCGTCGATCTTCACCCCGGGAAGCGACTTCGGCCGTGCCCCGGTGGAAATAATGATGTGCTTGGCCTCGATGGTTTCCTTTTTTCCATCCTCATTGGTCACTTCGACCTTGTTGGGGCCGAGAATTTTGGCGGTTCCCGCAATGGGAGTGACCTTGTTTTTCTTCATGAGGATGTCGATGCCCTTGGACATCTTGTCGGCGACGCCTCGACTGCGGGAGATGATTTTGTCGAAGTCGTACTTCAAGCCGTCGACCTTGACGCCCCATTCGTCCCCATGGGAAAGCTTGTCGAAAATCTCGGCGTTCTTCAGAAGAGCCTTGGTGGGTATGCACCCCCAGTTGAGGCAAATGCCGCCCAGGCGTGCTTTTTCCACCACCGCGGTCTTGTACTTCAATTGCGAGGCGCGAATGGCGGCAACATACCCGCCCGGGCCACCACCGATGACCACGACATCGAACGTTTGTGCCATCTGAGGGAATCTCCATGGGTTTGAATGAGCGGGATCAATGCCCAAACTTGGGCGCCCGCTGGGACGGACACCCTAGGCGCATCCCGGGGGGATGCGCAAGGATGAAGGGTGAGGGATGATGGGTGAAGTAATTTTGAGGGTGCTAATGTTGTTTCGGATTGTTTGGAGAGGGCGGTTTCTTTTCCCCTCTTGCCTCGTATTTCACCTCAACAGCCTCGCTGGCCTGGCCTTCTCCGGAGCGGTTCACCGCGATGACCTGATATTGCCATGTCCCCGGTCCATCGATGTGAAAGAGGGCGGCGCTTTCTTCAAGGGTCATGGCGACCATGTGCCAGGTGTCCTTGTCATCGGCCTTCCGGCGGCGAATGCGGTAGGCGGCGACCTCGCCTCCATCTTCCGGCTTGTCCCACTCGAGAACCACCCAGCCACGTCCCTTGTCGGGGACGGATATCTTGCCGACGGCGCCGGGAGGTGTTTTGCTGGGGCGGGATACCCGTTCCCCTTCCTCGACTTCCTCCTCGGTGCGCCGTGCAAGGCCCTTGTAAAGCCCCACACACATGAGCAGGACCACGATGGCAAAGGGAAACCCGGTGGTGATTGCAGCGGTCTGGAGGGCGGCCAGACCACCCCCCACGAGAAGTACGGCGGCGACGATTCCTTCCAGCACCGCCCAGAAGATTCGCTGAATGACCGGCGGATCGGTGTGACCACCGGAACTGAGAACGTCGATGACGAGGGAGCCGGAGTCCGAGGAGGTCACAAAGAACAGGACAATGACAAGAATGCTGGCGAAGGCGGTGATCTTGCCGAAGGGAAAGGTCTCCAGCAGGGCAAACAGGGCCATGGAGATATCCTGGCTGACAATTTCAGAAAGCCCGCCCTCCCCGAGGAGTTCATGATGGATTGCTGAATCCCCGAAAACGGTCAGCCAGATGAAGGTGATGCCGGTGGGGACAAAGAGGGTTCCGAGGATGAATTCCTTGATGGTGCGTCCCCGGGAGATTTGGGCGATGAACATGCCCACGAAGGGTGCCCATGCAATCCACCATCCCCAGTAAAAGACCGTCCAGTCGATCTGCCACCCCTCATTTTCGTAGGTCTCCATCCAGGTGCTCAGTCGGATGAAGTCCTGAATGTAGCTGCCGATATTGGGTCCGATGGAGTTGAGGATGAACAGGGTCGGGCCGAGGATAAAGACGAGAAGGAGAAGCGACCCGGCGAGGTAGAGGTTGATCTCGCTAATGCGGCGAATCCCGCCATCGAGACCCAGAAAAACAGACATGGTGGCAATGACGGTGATCAGGGCGATGAGGATGATCTGAACGAGGGCCGTTTGTTCCAGCCCGAAGACATGTTCGACCCCGGTTGTGATTTGCTGGACGCCAAATCCCAGGGAGGTGGCGATACCGAAGAAGGTCGCCACCACGGCGATCATGTCGATCATGTGGCCGATGGGCCCGTATATTTTTTTCCCAAGGAGGGGATAAAAGACCGAGCGAATCGTCAGTGGCAGACCACGATTGTAGGAGAAAAAGGCAAGGCTCAGGCCGACAATGGCGTAAAGCGCCCATGGATGCAGACCCCAGTGAAAGAAGGTCAACTGCATGGCATCACGGGCGGCCCCGGGGGTGAAGGGATCGGAGTGGGGCGTGGTCGCAAGATGGGAAACCGGCTCGGCAACGCTCCAGAACACCAGGCCAATCCCCATGCCCGCACTGAAGAGCATGGCGAGCCATCCCATGGTGGTAAACTCCGGTTCGGCGTCACTTCCGCCGAGACGGATTTTCCCAAAGCGGCTGAACAGCAGCACCAGGGAAAAGACCAGCACGGCATTCATGACGGTGACGAGAAACCATCCGATATGACGGGAGATGGTTTGTTGCATGACCGCCACGGTGCCCTCCATCTGTTCGTGCCAGATCACGGCAACGATAACAAAGAGGAGGATCAGCCCTGCGGAGGTAAAGAATACCGTGGGGTTGAGTTCGAGGCCGAAGCGGTCCCGAAGCACCCGGCTGTTCATCTTCTGGAATTTTCGGAGGGCTTCCCTTTCGGGCTTCATGTGCCGATATCCTTTTGCTCAGCGGGTGTCACCGTGACCAAGGAGGGGGAGAAAATCGTAAGGGTACAAGGAAAAAGTCTGAAACCTGATGAGGAGCATGCTTGGTGCCCCGTGTCTATCGCGGAGGAATTCCCTGAAAATAGGCGAAAGGAATTTCTTGACGGGGTTGCGGGCGCCGGGGCTTTCTTTGCGATGTTGATCATCGCCGGGAGCCCTCTTGCGCATGTCCCTAGCCACCGCCCCAAACACAATGACGTTTCAGCCGAACCCCAACAGAAAACTCGAAATTGGCCTCCCAGACGGGGAGTACCTGCGACTTCCCATCAGGACGGATCTATTCACGGAGGATACCGACCTCCTGGAAGCCGTCCGTCAATACGCCGTTCCCCATGCCCGGGAGGGGGATATTCTCTTTGTCTCCGAGAAGGTCGTTGCGGTGACGCAGGGGCGGGCGGTGCTGGTTGAAGGACTGAAGATTGGCCTGACGGCCCGGTTGCTGTGGCGCTGCGTGGCGAAGGTTCCCTACGGGATCGGGCTGCGTTGTCCGCGGAGCATGCAGTGCGCCGTGAATGAATGCGGGGCGCCGCGGATCTGGCTGGCTGCCGTGGTCGGTGCCCTCGGGAAGTTGGTGGGTCGCAAGGGCGACTTTTATCGCGTGGCCGGGCCCCAGGCGGCGACCATTGATGCGGCCGGTACGTCGCCCCTTCAGATGGATCGTGTGATTCTTGGCCCGAAGGATCCTGATGGTGTGGCAGCGAAGATCCGTCGCGAGACCGGTATTGAGTGCGCCATCGTGGACGTCAACGACATCGGTGGATCGTGGGTTTTGGGTGCCAGTGAGGGTGTCAATCGGTCCATCGTGGAGGCGGCCCTGAAGGACAACCCCCTCGGCCAGGGGGACGAATGTACTCCCATGGGGCTGCTTCGCCGGGCGTGATGTGGCGGAGCGGATTGACATGGGCGGAATCGTTTATTTACCGACCACCCCCCTGTTAACCCATCTTTACCCGTTCACCTCGAAATTCGACTTTTTTCTGGGTGTTTTTTCTCGTAAGTCCTTTGCCTTCAGTACCCCCATGTCTCCAAAACCTTTGTAGTGCCGACCCACCATCTTGACAGCGTCG
>JAFIGB010000190.1 GCA_020831705.1 Candidatus Sumerlaeia bacterium
TCATGGTGGGTAGTGCCCTCGATGATGGCTTTCTATACGCCTACGACACGGGAATCCGAATGTCCCAGGATTTGTGGCCGACCAGAACCCCCTGGATGACATCGGGGGGAAGCCCGTATATCTCCCAGACAATGAACAGGGAGTGGGCGGAACTTGAAAATAACCGCCGCAGGGAGTTGCGCTCCATCGTTGCCGGGTGGGAATCGGAACTCGATAGCGCCATTGAACAGGGCGAGTGGGACCGGGCCACCGAGTTGGTCAACAAGCTCGTGGACTTCGACCCCCTTGAAAAACGGTACTCCTCCCTGCGATTGAGCGTTGCCTTCAAGCGCCACTTCTTCACGATCATTTCGATCACCCTCCTGACCCTTGCGCTCGTGGGCTTCATCACCTGGAAGGTCATCCAGTACCTGACCTACAGGCGCCTTCACCAGCGTGCTGAGGGAGCAAACGCCCGGGGGGATCATGACGAGGCAAGGCGTCTATATGTCCTCCTCCATGGTAAGCTGCCCAAGGATTCCCGGGTCGCGACGGCCCTTGCAAGGGTACTGATTTCCCAGCGCGAATTTTCCGCCGAATACTCCAACGTCCTCTCCCAGGCGTGGCAGGCAAACCAGGGCGACCGTGACATCCTCCACGCCTACACCCGCTCCCTCCTTGCGGCGGGGCCCAATGACGGCGAGGAGGCGCTGAATGTCTATAATCAGGCCCTCGCCAGCGAATTCCCCGAGCCCCAACTGGTGGAATACGGCATTGGTCGGTGCATGATTGCAAAGGGTGACTACGAGGAGGCGGGCAAGCGGCTTCGTTCTGCTCTACGTGGCGGCCTGACTACCAACGAACTTTACTCCGCCCTTTGCGATGTCTATATGAACACGGGAAATACTTCCGCCAAGGCTCTCCCCGTGTTTCAGCAGCAACACGCCCATCGCCGTGAGGACCCTGAATTCCTCAAGGCGTTCCTGGCCTCCTGCATGGATGCCAAGAAGGCCGACAACGAGGTGGAATCCCTTTGCCATGAAGTGCTGGAATTCGACTCCTCCCACATTCCGGCCTACCTTCAGCTTGCCATGATCGGGATGCAAAAGAATCAGATCGGCCCAGCCATCGACGAGATTCAAAACGCCCTCGCTGTTGATGAAAACAATGCGCAGGCGGTTTCCCTTCTTGCCTATTGTTTCCTCATGCAGGGTCGCAAGGACGAGGAGGCACTTCACGCCTACAAGCGCGCCCTCGTCGACTCCCCCCGGGAGAAGGAAATCCTCAAGACCGTCTCAGCCATTTATTTCGAGCGGGGTGTCTATAATGAGGAATCAATCGCGATCTATAACCGCTGCCTGGAGGAAAACCCGGGCGACGTCCCGACGTTGCGTGCCCTTGCGCAGACTGCCCGTCTCACCAGCGACCACAACCTGGCGGTCCGTGCCATCGAAGCACTCCAGGAAAGCGGACACGTCGATAAGAGCCTCACGCTTCAACTTGCCAATGCCTACGTAAAGCTCAATATCACCGAGCCTCGTGTGGAAAAGACCCTTCGTTCCGCCCTTCAGGTGGAACCCGAAAATCCCGAATTCATCGCCCTCTATACACGGGCACTCATCGCCCAGGACCGCACGGACATCGACAGCATCAAGGTGTTCGAGAAGCACCTCTCCAATGAGCCGAACGATCTGGGCACCGGTCGGCAGCTGGCCAAGTCGTTCATCAGCGCGAACCGCTACGAGCACGCCCTGACGACCACGAAGCGATTCCTCGCCATTGCCCCCGACGACGAGGAACTGCAGCGCCTCAATGCCCTCGCAAGCCTGTACGACAACAAGATCGACGAGGCGGTTTCCGAGTACAAACGGATCCTTGAGCGCAACCCCGGCGACAAGGAGGCCCTTGTTAACCTCGCCCTGGCCTACGGTCAGAAAATGCGGACGGACGAGGAGGCGCAGAAGCTCTTTGGTCGGGCTCTTTCCCTCGCCCCGGAAAACGACCTCCTCCACCTCGCCATGGCCCGCGTTCAGGTTGCGAACAACAACGCTGCTGCCGCTGTGGAGGCCTACAAGGAAGCACTGAAGGTTCGCGAGGACAACGAACAAAACGTCCTCGCCCACATCACGGCGCTCCTTGCCGATGCTCCCGAAACCCTTCGGGTGCGCTGGTTCCAGGTGGAGCTGCTTGTCTCCTACGGCCACTTCCGTGAGGCGTTGGACCAGCTCGATTACATCAACCAGAATCACCCCGGCCAGGGAACGAACATTCTCCGTGTGCTGGATGTCATCCTTCAGAAGGATGAAAACAATACACGTGCGCTTCTCATGGCTGGAAGGCTCCAGCTGGCGGAGGACAGGATTCCCCTCGCCATCAAGCACATCGAGAAGGCCTACCAGCTCCAGCCTGCCGCCCAGGAGGGAGTCGAGGCTGCCATTCGTGTCTATACAGCGGCCCTGGAAAAGAAGGAGGATCCCGAAACGCGCCTTCGCCTTGGAAAAGTATATTACAACGAGCAGGAATACGACGACGCCATCGGCTGCTTCCAGAAGACCGCCCAGGATTACCGGTTCGAGGCCGAATCAACGAAGATGCTCGGCAAGTGCTTCACCGGCAAGGGGATGCTCGACATTGCCCTTCAGGAATACCGCAAGCTTGTCGTCGATGAGGAAACCAAGGAACTGTTGTACGAACTGGCTCAACGGTATGAATCGAAGAAGGACCTCGTCGGCGCCAAGACAGTTTATCGCCAGCTTTTCGCCGCCGACATTAACTACAAGGACGTCAAGACACGGTTTGAGATGCTCTCGGGCTCGACGTCCGACCCGATGTCCTTTGAGAAGACCAACATCGTCCAGCAGATGTCGGAGGCCGCTGCCCGGCGCTACGAATTGCTCGACGAGCTGGGTCGTGGCGCGATGGGTATTGTCTATCGGGCACGGGATAAGGAGTTGGAGGAGATTGTCGCCCTCAAGATTCTTCCCGACAACATGTCCAACAACCCCGAGGCTGTACGGCGCTTCAAGATTGAGGCGCGCAACGCCCGCAAGCTGTCCCACCCGAACATCGTCCGCATTCACGACATCGGCGAGGAAATGGGACGCAAATACATCTCCATGGAGTATGTGGACGGCAGCGACTTGAAGAAGAAATTCAAGTCCGCCCCCGAAGGAAAACTCCCCCTTGGGGAAGTCCTCAAGTACATGATGGATATTGCCGATGCCCTTGGGTACGCCCATCGCCTGGGGATCGTTCACCGCGACATTAAGCCTGCGAACATCATGCTCACCAGTGCCGAGGAGGTAAAGGTCACCGACTTTGGCATCGCCAAGCTGATGGATTCGGCGGGAGGAGGGGGCATGGGCGCCGCCGAGGGGACCATGATCGGTGCCGTCATCGGCACACCTCTTTACATGTCCCCGGAACAGGTTCAGGGCATCCCCGTCGACAACCGGGCCGACCTTTACAGCTTCGGCATCATGTTCTATGAAATGCTTTCCGGCAGGCCCCCCTTCACCCAGGGCGACCTCGCCTACCAGCACCTTCACAAGGACCCCGAACCCCTCCAGGGGCTTCCGGGTGGACTCTGGGAGGTCGTATCCAAGTGCCTTGCCAAGGAAAAGGAAGAGCGCTGGGAAAATGCGGAACTGATCTACGACGCAATTCGGGACATCTACAAGAAATTGTAATCGATTTCGCCTCCGAATCAGATTTTTCTGATGATTTTTGGGCGTTGGCGGCTCTGTGGATGAGTTTGACCTTGACCTACCTACTTTAGCCCAGGCTACAAATTGGTTCCGGCAAGGACCGGAATATTCCATGCCCTCTGGTATCATGAAGTTTACCAACACCATCGTCCTGATCATCCTCGTTCTAATCTCTGTCTCCTGCGGGGGGAACCAGGGTTCCCGTGATGCAGACGGGGATCAGCCGATCCGGATTCTGGTGACCACCGGCATGATCGGCGACATCGTTAAAAATCTTGTCCGGGACCGTGGGGAAGTCACTGCCCTGATGGGTCCCGGCTCCGACCCTCACCTGTATACCCCCCGCAGGGCAGATCTCGCCCGCCTTTCCCAGGCAGATCTTATATTCTATAATGGGCTTGAACTGGAAGGAAAGATGGTTGAGGCCCTGAAGTCCCAGCGAAGCCGTGTTCCCGTTGTGGCTGTCGCGGAGGAACTTGGTGACGGATACGAATTAATACATGGCGGGGGAGCGTATGATCCCCATGTCTGGATGGACGTTCAGGGATGGATTGCGGCCACGGGACCGATTAGGGAGGCCCTCGTCGCAATGGATCCTGAGGGAGCCGAGTTTTACACGCAGAACGCTGCCGAGTATATTTATACTCTCACCCGGTTGGACAATTACATCCGGAACATTATCAACAACCTTGAGCAGGAACGCAGGGTTTTGGTGACTGCCCATGATGCCTTCAGCTACTTCGGCAGGGCTTATGAAGTGGAGGTGCACGGCATCCAGGGAATTTCCACGGAATCAGAAGCGGGGCTCCGTGACATCAATCGTCTGGTGGATATGGTTGTCGAACAGAAAATTCCCGCTGTATTTGTGGAAAGTACCGTCTCTGACCGCATGGTCATGACGTTGGTGGAGGGTGCAGGTGCCCGTGGATATCGATTAAAACTGGGAGGGGAACTTTACTCCGATTCCCTCGGTCCATCAGGATCGAATGCCGACACCTACGTGGGAATGGTCCTGCACAATGTGCAGACATTTGTGTCCGCCATGGGCGGTGAATATCCACCCTTCCAGGCTGTTCAAACAGGGTCCACGCCATGAGCCAGTCCCAGCCCATTCCCGCACATGACCATTCACCAACCTCGCCCCTTTCCATCCATGACATGACGGTTTCCTATCATCGCCGTCCCGTGCTCTGGGATGTCGATCTGGATATTCCTGATGGGCGGCTGGTCGCCCTTGTGGGCCCCAATGGTGCCGGGAAAAGCACCCTGCTCAAGGCCTGCATGGGCATGATCCCACGCACTTCGGGGGAGGTACATGTTTACGGCAAGCCCTTCGAGAAGAATCGCCACATGGTTGGATATGTGCCCCAGCGTGAGTCTGTGGACTGGGACTTCCCCGTCTCGGCCCTCGATGTTGCGGCCATGGGTCTATACAGGAAAATTGGCTGGTTCCGACCTGTTGGCCGCGCCCATCGGGAAATGGCACTTGAGGCACTGGATCGCGTCGGCATGGCGGACTTCGCCGGGCGCCAGATCAGCCAGCTTTCCGGCGGCCAGCAGCAGCGGGTTTTCCTGGCCCGTGCCCTGGCCCAGAATGCCCGTCTATACCTCATGGACGAGCCCTTTGCCGGGGTGGATGCAGCAACCGAGGAGGCAATCGTCGGAATCCTGCGCTCCATGCGGAAGGAGGGCCGGACGGTCCTGGTTGTTCACCATGATCTCCAGACCGTCTCCCATTACTTTGATGATGTGATCCTTCTCAACATGCGTGTTGTCGCCTGGGGACCGGTGAAGGAGGTCTATACAGGCGAAAACCTTCGCAAGACATTCGGGGGCAGGTTGACCCTTCTCAGTGATGCGGCGGAGGCCTTTGCCAGCCGCCCCGGGTCATGATATCCCCCGAAACCTGGGACCTTTTCTCCCTGGGTGACTATAACACCCGTCTGGTCCTTGTTGCCACTTCAATTCTCGGTTTTGCCTCCGGTGTCGTAGGTACGTTCCTCCTCCTTCGCAAGCGTGCCCTCCTTTCGGCCGCAT
>JAFIGB010000221.1 GCA_020831705.1 Candidatus Sumerlaeia bacterium
AGCGCATTTACCGTAACCGCAGGCAAAAAATTCTGCTCATTCCAATATTGAATGCCGTCTCCAAGGATGGCTATAAAAATATTCAGAACATGTAATCAGGACCGTGGTCGACGAATCGCTGCTTGCGGCCAAGGAGAGGGCTCCGTCGAGGGCGCTGGGGGGTGACTCGCTGGTGCCCTTTTCGGCCCGCTCCTGGCGCTTGATTGCTTCCCAGTTGCGAAGTACCTCGCCGGCGTTGTCAGCATCGCCATCACCGAAGACATGGGGGTGGCGGCGCACGAGCTTGTCGCAGATGGATGTATAGACATCGTCGACATTGAATTCCCCGGCCCTGCCTGCAAGGGCGGCATGGAAGACGATCTGCAGGCCAAGGTCGCCCAGCTCCCCGCACAATTCCGTCGGATCCCCATTTTCGATCGCCTCGCAAACCTCGTGGGCTTCCTCAATAACGTAGGGACGGAGGCTTCGGTGGTTTTGCTCCCGATCCCAGGGGCATCCTTCGGGGGACAGGAGTGCATCCATGATATCCACGAGACGGCGAAATGGGTCGGGATTGTTCGGAGGGGGGATTGCCATTAGACGACCGGCTCCTCCAGCTCCACGCCCTGGAGAAGGAGTCGCTTCTTCAGTTCGGCCACAAGTTCCGGATCCTTCAGGTCGATGACCGGCACCGTGTCGTATTGCTCCCAGAACAGGGAGGCCTTGCAATCCTTGGGAATGCCCAGTGCCGACCGTGTCTTGCGATCCTCGGGAATGAAGCCCCGGTGGAGGAGCGACATCGCGGTGTTTGCAATGGTGCCCTGAAGGCCGCAGATAAGGACGGTACATTTTTCCGGGTTGAATCCACCGTCGCCCAGACCGAGGAGGCGCTCCAGTTCCGGCAGGTTGTCGGGATGAAAATGTGTTTCCGCCCGTCCGGTAAGTCCCGTCCACCCCGGTGTTTCCCTTGGGCGGGAAATGGTGGGGAAGTAGCGGGGGGTTGTCCCGCCGTTCATGATTGTTTCCAGGTCGCTGCGATATCCCAGGTCAATGGGATAACTGCTGCCGTGAATGATGGCATGATTTCCAGCCGTTCCATGCTCATGGTAATGCTGGTAGACAAGGGAGGTGAAGGGGGCCAGCCCGGTGCCGGCAGCAACACAGACCTTCATTCGGGGATCATCCCTGCCCACGGTGTCCTCGATGGTGAACTTGCCCTTCAACTTGCTGCGCATGTGGATGCGATCACCGGTTTGCTTCTCAAAGATCAAGTGGGTGAGCGGATTGTCGGAGGTCGGCTGCTTCACATACCTGATAAAGAATTCGAAGTACTCATTATGAAGGTGCGGCGGTGAAGCGATGGAGTAGGCACGGAGCACCGGGCCCTTTTCCGGGTGATTCAGCCCGAGGACTGCATACTGGCCCGGGAGAAATGCGTCGACCGGTTCATCCGGTTTGACGCGATAGATGGCAAGGGTTTCCGTCAGATAGTCTGCATGGATGATTGTTGCGTTATAGTCGATCTGTTTTGGGGGCATGGTCGCTGATTGGGAGGAGGGAAATTGGCCCGGCAGACGAATGGAAACGGATTTGGACCGATGGTGTCAAGACACAGAGGGTACCCCATGGACGAAGTGGAAAGGCATGAAAAAATCCCCCCGGCGACAGGTGCCGGGGGGATAAGCTGCAGGCTTTTGAAAAGCCGGTGATGCGGGTTTGATCAGGCCTCGGACTTGAGCGCCATGCGCTCGCCGACGATCTTCTCCTCGATCGCCTTGGGGACCGGTTCATAGTGGCTGAACTGCATGGAGAAGTTGGCGCGACCGGAGGAGAGGTTACGCAGGTCGGTGGCGTAGCCGAACATTTCGGCCAGCGGAACACGGGCGGTGACAACCTTGACGCCGAAGCGCTCGTTGATCTCGCCAATGTGTCCACGACGCTGGTTGAGGTTGCCAATCACGTCGCCAAGGTATTCCTCGGGGGTGCTGACCTCGAGCTCGAAAATCGGCTCAAGGAGGATCGGGCCGGCCTTCTTCGAGCCACTCTTGAAGCCCATGGACGCAGCAATCTTGAAGGCCATTTCGTTCGAGTCGACTTCGTGGAAGGAACCATCATAGACGGCGACACGAATGTCGACCATCGGATATCCGGCAACAACACCGGTGTTCATGGCCTCGATGATGCCCTGCTCAATGGCGGGGATGTATTCCTTGGGAATCACACCACCAACGATTTCGTTCTTGAAGGTGAAGCCGTGGCCGGGGTCGTTGGGCTCAACGCGCAGCTTACAGTGACCGTACTGACCACGACCACCGGACTGGCGCTTGAACATACCTTCGGACTCGACGGACTTCGTGATCGTCTCGCGGTAGGCAACCTGGGGACGACCCACGTTGGCTTCCACCTTGTCCTCGCGACGCATACGGTCGACGAGAACTTCGAGGTGAAGCTCGCCCATGCCGTAGATGATCGTCTGGTTGGTTTCCGCATCTGTAAGAACGCGGAAGGTGGGATCTTCCTCGGCAAGACGCTGAAGGGCCTTGGAAAGCTTCTGCTCGTCCTGACGTGTCTTCGGCTCGATGGCAACGGAGATCACCGGCTCGGGGAAGGTCATCGACTCAAGACGTACGGGATGCTCGGGGTCGCACAATGTATCGCCGGTGCCGGAGTTTTTCATGCCGACAAGGGCGACAATGTCGCCGGTGCGCGCTTCTTCCACCGCCTCACGTTCAACGGCGTGCATGACGTAGATGCGGCCAATGCGCTCGTTGCTGTCGCGGTTGGCATTGTAGACGTAGCTGCCTGCCTTGAGAACACCGGAATAAATCCGGATGTAGGTGAGCTTGTCCACGCCCTTGGGGTCACGCATGACCTTGAAGGCCAGGGCGCTGAGGGGTTCCTCGTCGCTCGGCTTGCGCTCGACGGCGTCGCCTGTATTGACGTCCTCGCCCTTGATCGCCGCAACTTCGGGCGGGGAGGGAAGGTAGTCAATCACGGCGTCGAGAAGCATCTGGACGCCCTTGTTCTTGAAGGCGGATCCGCAAAGAACCGGCGTGATCTTGCATTGAAGTGTGGCGCGGCGAATGGCGAGCTTGAGTTCAGCAGGGTTAAATTCGTAGCCGTCGAGGAATTTCTCGGCGAACTCGTCATCGTATTCGGAGAGGGATTCGAGCATCAGTTCACGATACTGGGCGACGCCCTCGGCGATATCCTCGGGGATTTCAATGTCCTTCCAGGTCTTGCCGCTGTCGTCGTCCTTGTCCCAGATGCGTGCCTTGAGATCAACCAGGTCGACCATGCCGCGGAACTGGTCCTCGGCGCCGATGGGATACTGGATGGGGACGGGGTGACAGTGAAGGCGGTCCTTCATCATCTGAACGCCGGAAAGGAAGTTGGCGCCGATGCGGTCCATCTTGTTGACGAAGGCAAGGCGGGGGACGCCGTACTTGTCGGCCTGACGCCAGACTGTTTCAGATTGGGGCTCTACGCCGCCAACTGAACAGAAGAGGGCGACGGCACCGTCGAGAACGCGAATGGAGCGCTCGACTTCCACGGTGAAGTCAACGTGGCCGGGTGTGTCGATGATGTTGATTTCATGGTCGGCCCAGTGGCAGCGGGTCGCAGCGGAGGTGATGGTGATACCACGCTCCTGCTCCTGCTCCATCCA
>JAFIGB010000225.1 GCA_020831705.1 Candidatus Sumerlaeia bacterium
TCACCCTGAGGTACTTCAGCTTTCCCTGCGCACCCGTTTCCTGCCACTTCCTGATGATCTCACGCATTCTGATGCTTGCAGGGTCGCACCGTTTCATATATCCAACATGATAGACAAGGTTTCGCTTCCTGGCCATCTCTGCGTGTCTGCTGGCAGTTTCCGGCCGAACAGCTGCGGGCTTTTCCGTGAACAGATGTAGTCCGGCATTCAACACATCCGGTACCACATCGGCATGGCATGCAAAGTTCATGATGGCCACAACCGCATCCAGATCCCCTGCCTTCAACATGTCCGTGTGCCGTTGATAGACACGGGGGATTCCGTATTTTTCCGCAACGGCATGGGGAGTCCGTGGGCGCAGGTCGGAAAGTGCTGCCAGTTCAACACCCGGGAGCCGGGCATGATTCGCCAGGTGCGCCAACTGGCCCATGAAGCCGCAGCCAATGAAGCCGAGGCGCACCTGCTTTACCCGGGAAATAGCGGTCACATCAACCTTCCGTGTTCTGCGTTGCCAGCTTGCCGAAGCGGTTTGCAATGGCAAGGGCGGGATCGAGGGGAACCTCGGCACGTTCCACGTTTGCGGGAACGTCTATCAATGGCATGCTCCGCAGTTTCTTTCCGGAGAACTGGGGGAGCCACTTGCGCTGTGCCTCGATCAACTCACCAGCCATTTCACGAATTTCATGGAGGGAAAGGACCGACGCCGTCAGCGGATCGATCGCCATGGCATGGACAATGTGCTCCGGATCTCCACTCATTGCCGCATCAACAGCAAGAGTCTGGACCGAAATATTGCTCTGATTGAGGGCTGCAAGCTGGGAGGGGAGATTCCCCACACGAAGGGGATGAAGCCCACGCACATCAACCAGGCAGGGAACCTCCACGCAACTTCCATTGGGAAGATTCGTGATATATCCATCATTGCGGACATTTCCCTGCAGACGGAAGGGCTTGTCCATTTCCTTTGCTTCCATGATATACGAGCAATACTCGACGCTTCGGTTGGAGATGTCAGTCGACTCAAATTCCAGATAATCGACATCCTTGTACTTGTCGTCGATCATGCGGCAATACTTGTAATAGGCACCTGTTTCACCACCGAAGGAGGGCTCGTCACAGAACAGATCCAGCTCCTTCTTGTTCTTGCGAAACCAGGGAAGATACTCGGACAGGTGGCCGGTGGACTCGGTCATGAAATAACCAAATTGACGCATGGCCTCGATGCGCACCTTCTCATTCACGTAGTAACCCGGCTTGTCACAGAGTTCCTTGAACCTCGGATAAAGATCCGTTCCATCCCGCTTGTCCTTGAGATGGAGGAACCAGCCCATGTGATTGATCCCCGCCGACAGGAAATCAATGTCATCCTTCGGGACACCTGTATAGCCCGATATCAGATCCAGGGTTGTCTGTACACCGTGGCATAACCCGATAAACTGACCATTTTCGAGGACACGCCCAAGGGCCATGCAGCACATCGCCATGGGATTTGCATAATTGAGGAGCATGGCGTTGGGACAAAGTTCCTTCATCTCCCTTGCCATCTCCACCAGAACGGGAATGTGGCGCTGGGCACGCATGACACCGCCGGGACCGAGGGTATCGGCGATGCACTGGTCAACTCCATATTTGAGGGGAATTTCGTAGTCGGTCTGGAAGGCATCAACACCACCAACCTGAAACATCACCACGACATAATCCGCATCCTTAAGGGCTTCCTTGCGGTCCAGCGTGGACCACACCTTCGCCCCAAGGCCGTTCTCATCGATCATGCGCTGGATAAATCGATGCATGCGGTCGAGCTTTGGGCGTGTCCGGCTCATGAGACAGATTTCACTGTTTTGGAGTGCCGGGGTGGCGAGAATGTCTGTGGTAAGGGTTTTGCAGAAAATCTGGCTTCCCGCACCTATCATGGCAATCTTTGGCATGGTTTTACTCCTTTAACCTTCAGTCGTTGTTTCCCAGGTTCTCGAAAAGGTATAGACCATCCTTGCCAGGAGCAACGATGTCCAATCTTCCGCTTCCATTGACGTCGGCGATGGCAAAGTGAATTCCCGCACCACTCGCCTCGCCAGGCTTTCCATGATCAATCACATGTCTGTGAAAGTTTCCGCCATCAATCTTATAGTAGTATAGACAAAGGGGATCATCAGCGCCCGGATCATTACCATTGTGGGCACGATACCGCTTTCCGGTAACGAGTTCCATCTGACCATCACCGTCGAGGTCGGCAAGCTGCACATCGTGGAGCTGGGAGTCCTCCATGGAAATCACATGCTTCGTCCAAGTGCGCCTTCCGCTTTTGTCCCGGGCCTGCTCCATCCAGAACAATCCGTAGTCATGGGCATTTCCGTATATCAGATCAGCCAGGCCATTCCCCGTCACATCATGAACGACAATCGGTACGCTGGCCATCCCGAGGTGAAAACCCTCATGAAAAATCCATTCCCCGCGAAGAGGGTCTGCTGGTGCCTCCAGCCAACCGATGGAAAGAACGATATCGACACGACCGTTGCCGGCGATGTCACCCCACCCCATTCCATGGCCACTTGGCTTGTTGTATATCGTATGCTTCACAAGCTTTTGGGCCTTCTTGTCCAGTTTGTAGAAGGACATTCCTTCGCCCGGAGTATTGGTCAGAACCTCGGGCACTCCATCCCCGTCAATATCGGCGAGGCGAAGGGTCTCAATGTTTCCGCAATGGTCCACTTCATGGACCGTCCAGTCTCTTGCCTCGGGGTTGCCGGGATGCTCCCGCCACTTAAGGACACCATCGAACCACGCCCCAGTCACGATGTCAGGGTATCCGCTGCCTGTGATGTCGAGGGGAAGATCCCCAAAGTCGGAGTAATACTCCCCGACCGGCTCCACATCGCAGATTTTCGTGGCAACCTTGAATTCAGGCCCCTTCCACCAGTAGGCCCCCGATACGATGTCCGGAACCCCATCCCCATCAACATCGAATACAGACGACGCCTCGAAAGGGAGGTCGCTGATTCGACGCTTGCGGAAACGAACCGCCATGGGGAAGACTCCTTGGTGGGAAATTGCTCTCGGGAGTATCGAATTTCCCGCTTGTGGCCATTTCAGAGCATTTGGCGCCTGATAAGGCCTTAACACGCAGCAATTGAACCAGTCCAAGCGCCGGATGTCCATGGCCTCTTTTTGCTTTGTTTTGTCAAAAATTGCTCCAAAGGAAATTGAACAATGCCAGAGACCGGTGATTTCTTCCATATTCCCGGAATGGTGCGTTTTTTATACATTGGCCACCTAGACTGCACCCCCAACTGGGAAATGGAAGACCATTCACACCCCTTTCATGAGATTATTCATGTCGCCAGGGGAAGGTTCCACGCTGTCATCGGTGGGAGGAAAGTTACCGCCCTCCCCGGCGAAACTCTTCTCTACCGGGCCAACACCACCCATTCCGAATGGTCCGATGTCGATCAACCCGCTGAAACCTATTATATCGGATTTGAATGGAGCGCCGCACCTCCCTCCATGCCCCTGGTGTCCCCCGATTCCCGACAGCGTATCACCACCCTGGCCAGATGGCTTTGGGACGACCGGGAGAACAGGCACCCAGCCCATCACATTCTCCAGCTTATCCTTCGCGAGATGACCCTCAACACCCCCGCTTCTGAGGATTCCCTTCTCCGCGATGTTCGGGAATACTTCACGGCAAACCTCCGGGAGCCGGTGACTCTTGCCGATGTTGCCAACCATGTCGGTCTCAGCAAGCACCATTTTCTTCGGCGCTTTCGACTACAGTCAGGCCGCACACCAATGGACGAGCTTCGCCAGCTCCGCCTCGAACATGCCCGTCACCTCATCCTCACAACGACCCTTCCCCTCAAGGCCATCCCCCCACTGGCGGGCCTCCATGATCAACACCAGATGACCCGTCTTTTTCGTCGCCATCTGGGAATGACACCGGGCGAGTTGCGGAGAAAAACCTCGTGAATCCTGTCTATACATGACTCCCTCCCTGTAAAAACCTCCCCCACCGGCAAGCCGATGGGGGAGGTTTTTCTTTCATGGCCGGAAATTGGGCTGAAGATCAGTCCATCAGGATCATCCAGTCGGAGACGCTCGTGGTGGTATCACCGAAGTACCATTCGGAGAACGCGACAACACCGGAGACCGTCACGGTACCTGCGCCGGCATCCACGGAGACATCGCCCCCGCTCATGGCGGTAACGGTGCCACTGCGATTCACCAGGACAATCACGATGTCGGTAAGGCTTCCAAGGTTGCTTCCAAGGAGGGCCGGATCGAGATCAAAGACGATCGTTGCCGTCGTGAAGTCCAGTGTGGAATCAGCCGTGATGATGAAGTACTGCCCGGCAAGGCTGTCGGGATCAAGGCCAAGGGAGACTGCATTACCGTCGCCTTCAACGCGTGTCACGGTGACGGTGCCGGAGGTCAGCACTTCGTCAAATGTGATCGTAACGCCGTAGTCATCGGTGAGCGGGAAATTCACCTCAACATCGATGCCTTCCGCCACGTGCAGGGTAAGGGGACCATTCTCTGTTGTGTTGATGACAACCGTGGCCGAGTTGCCCGCACCGGGGGACTCAACATTGCCCGCATTGTCGGTGGAGACGGCGGCAAACTGGTGCACGCCTGCCTCGGTGGCTGTATAGACAAAGGTATTGCCAACAGGAGCAAGGCCACTGTCCACGAGGCTGCTGTCGCTCGGTCCCTGGACGTACAATGCCGTGGAGGCGACACCGTTGGCATCGCTTGCGGAGAATTCCAGCACCACGGTGTCCGTGGCGGACAGGTCATCAGTTGTGATTGTCGTCACGGGCGGTGTTTGGTCGAGAATGATGGGGACGGGGCCGAGTGCTGCGTTCTCATTTCCAGCAGCATCAGATACCGCACCGGCCAGGAGAGTCATCGACTTGCTGCCATCGCCACCCGTCAACTCGATGTCGAAGGACCAGTTGGCTCCCGAGCCGGAAACATTGGAAACCGTCGCGCCGTCGGTATCGAAGCCACCACTTGTGAGGCCAGTGACATCCTCACTGAATGTAATTTCCACGCCGGTGAGGTTGGACTGGTTGGTGAGGCCCGGTGAAACACCCGGAACCAGACCGGGAATACCGGAGACTCCGGTGACTGCCGGGGGCGTGGTGTCCAGCACAATGGCGATCTGATTGGAGGACTGGTTGTCATGATTCCCCACATCGGTGGTCGCAACTGCCGCAGCAAGCTGGACTGTCTTGGTGCCTTCACCACCGGTCAACTCAAGGTCAATTGTATAGCTGCTTCCGGAACCTTGCAGGTTGGAAACCGTAATGCCATCGGTGACAAAATCACCGACATCCAGACCGGAAACATCCTCGCTGAAAGTAACGGGCACATTTTCAAACACCGTCTGGTTGGTGGCAGCAGGAAGCCCCGAACCATCAATTTCAACACTTGGATAGAAGGATTCAACAGCACCAATATCCGCCACGGCGCGCTGGGGACGGGAAGTCCCGAAGATGTCCGTGGTTTCCGTGGAATCAACCGCGGCATCAATGGCCGGGGAGGCGGCGGTGGGGATGCCATTGGAATCGAGGAATGGGTTGGCTACAATGGTGTCACTGGGAACGCCGGCGAAAAACCCGCCTGTCGAGAGGTTGAACTCTTCGGAATAGGTAATGTTCCCCTGGCCTGTCATGGGAACATTGACTCCAAGTTCATCAGTGCCCGCACCTTCCTTGGTACCCCGGGCATCAAAGATGGAGTACTCGGAGTTTACCGTGTTGATTCCGTCAGTAAGCATCAACCATCCGTTGGTAACTGAGGGGGCGATGATGCTGTGCGAAAGGTTAATGCTTCCCTCCGCAACTTCTGCGGCTGCCGTGATGCTTCCGATCGTATAGGCAAACGGCTCATAATTCCCCGTCCAGATGCTGTTTGATGCATTGATGGTAATGGAGTAATCCGGGGAGTTCTCGTTGATCTCCTCAAACCGGACATGGCCGCCCCTGCCGCCAAAGATGGAGGCCTCGATGGTGATGGTCATGGAGGCGTTAAGCGGACCAGCCGTGGGCTGAAAGAGCTTTGAGTTGGTTGTGGAGGTCACGTTCCTGAACACGACTTCCCCTTCATTCTTCGTGACAAAAACCGCCGGATCGGGAATCATGTTGGCAGTATCCAGGTCAACCTTGTTCAAGGGGTCTGTACCCTCAATGGTGAAGACTCCGGCATGCCCAATGAGATAGAAGGGGTACCATCCCGCATCAATAAATTCAGGGTCAATAAGTGTAATCGGGGCGTCGCCACCAACTGATTGAATCAACGCCATTCCACTTGTTCCATCAAAGGTGGTGTCTGTGAACTCAACACCACCTGTACCCACAAACCCGAATGAGTTCGTTGGGAATAAACCGGTGGAGATATGGCTGGATGAGATACTCATGACTTCGGTGCTGTCATTGCGGATGCGCGACCCATAATTTCCGGCCGGGAAAATAAGGTCGGAAGCCGTGAAGGTTGAGTTCCCACTTCCAAGTGCAAAGTGAACAAGGGACTCCTCAAGCTCGCTACCTTCTGCGGTGCGCCCGGTAGTGGTCCCACCATTGTAGGTAACCGAAACCTCTTGGGCATCAACGCGAATAGCGTTCAGTGTAAAACCGGAGATATCAACATTCTCGAAGAGGATATTATTGTCGCCATTGTTCCAGTTTTCTGTCGCAATGCCAATATCGACGCCAGAGATGGCAACGTGTTCCAAGTTGATGCTTACAGTGGCAGAATCGCCCGTATCCCGAAAAACACCCGTTCGAATTCCCTGAGGCATTCCGGATATCACAATGGGTGTTGTCTCTGTGCCTTCGATGTTCAGTATGGTTGTGTTATTTCCAGCACCAAGAACATAGAAACCAAAAGCGCCACCATCGATGATTTCCGATCCGTTGATCACATTGGCAGTACCCGCATTCATATTGATCCCGCGATTGCCAAAGTTCCGGATAATGGTGTTGTTCACCGTCACGGTCGTGTCGGGATCATTGACAACAATGGCATTGTTGCCACCGTCCAAAATCAAGCCCTCAAGGATGACCTCACCATCGGCGGTGAAGAACCAGTTCTGCCCACCGGTTACAACCGGATCATCGTTTCCGAGGAACCGAACGGCCTTGTCGACATTGTGTTGGTTGGGTCGAATGAAGTCGTTCCCGCCGTTATTCGCCGGATCAAGCAGGAGGGTGTCGCCATCCACAACCGTGGCATCAGCGATGGCAGTTTCAATATCGGGGAAGTCCGTTCCCGTTTCGGACCCAACAGTCCATGTGGTTTGGGCATGGGCCGCACTGGCCAACAAGCCCATGGCAAGCATCGATGCCGTTGCCAACATCGCTTTCGATGAAATTGTCCTCATGGTTATTCGCACTCCTTTTAAATTGGGCTGTACCTGAAAGTTTGTCGACCCTTGACCTGCGCACCAATTGCCGTTCCTCGCATCACTCTTCGCTCCAAATAACCGACTGGGTTGCACTCGTTTGCTCCGTTTAAAATCTGGCAATGGCGACACCGGGAGACCGATTTTGATCAAATAGGGTCGAACTTGAGAGGGAGATTGATCGGTTTAATCGCCGCCTGTCAATTAGAATGCTCCAAATTAGTGGAATAAAATATTCAATCGACACTTTGGCGCCTTCTCAAAATCCACCGGGCCCCTTCAAAACACCTTTTTTACATGGTAATCATGGATGTTTCTTGGGCGGAGCCCCGTGTGAAGAGTGCTTATCGTGCCCGTTAACCACTCCATAAGTTGGCCGCTTTTCACCCACACTCCCCTCAAATCGCTCCAATTGCGGGGAGAAGTACCCTCCATGGAATCGGTGAAAAACCGTGACCTTCCCAACCAGCAGGCAAAGAAAATCCCCCCGGAAATGCCAGTCCGAGGGGATGGGGTGAGATTCCTGCAGCTCCCGAATCAGGGAGCTTGAGTCAACAGACCCGAGTAACCTGAATTCCCAGCAGTTTTGCCAGTTTCTCCAACTTGGAGGCTACGTGACCCACACCGATGGCGCAGTGATGGGCAGGACCGGCAGCGGACCACTTGTTCACGAACTCACGGGCCCCAATGGAGAAACGATACCGGCTGTTGGTATTGCCGATGTGCAGTGTCGGGCCGGGAACTGATTCCGCCTCCGCGATGAGAAAACTCAGTGTCCCGTCACGATGCTGAACCACCGAGAGGAGTGTCACTGGTCCGTTTTTGACCTCCATCTGAATGGAAAGCCCCTTGCCGGGCTTGCCATGATAAACGGGGAGAGGAACCAGCCCCACACGCCCCTGGGCAATGGCGGCATGGGCGGGACCGTCGTGGCCCAGCAGCACCACATCATCTTCGAAGTCCATCAGGTACAATTCCGAGAAGGATCCGCCGACCCCCATCAGATCCATGATTTTCATCGCCTGAACATTCTTGATCTCATACTCCCCCGCCACGGGCACCCCATGGGCAGTCAGAAGGGTGTTTCCCGCAATGACGGAGGTGACAATATTCTCGATGTCCGACCCGGCGGTGCTTTCATAATAATAAGCCATGGAACCGAGATCGTGGTTTTTCACAAGGGCATCAAGGGCACAGGCAGTCCTTGCGGCCCGTTCAATTTCCGCCTGCTCGCATTCCTCCGAAACATCGAATTCGGTGTGGAATTGCTCGATCTTGTTTTTTGCCTCGGCATCGGTAACCGCGGCACGAAGATCGGCAAGCTCGCACATTTCCAGCAGCTCGAAATGGTTCCCAAAGACCGCCGAATGCTGGGTGTAATCGCTGTAAACATCGAGCATGCCGCAGTAATAATGTCCCAGGGCGCCAACCCTGTTGTGGCGCATCCCTTCACGAATCTTAAGCGCATCGACCCAGTCTGCAATTTCCCCCCAGGCCTCGGGGTCGTCCTTGAGAATTCCCGAAACGAGGTGATAATCAATTCCGGCCCGGTTAAAGACCGAGGCGATTTCCGGAGCGGCGCAGGCCTGACAATGGGCCAGCCATTCACCTGTCATCTTCCCCCGGTCGCCGAGGGCGTTAAAGGCGTCGTAATCCAAGCGGCCCACCGGCTGGAGATTCAGCACCACCACGGGAACACCCACGCGCTGGACGATGGGAAGAAGCGTCGAGCTGAGTGCGTAGGTGGACACATAGAGAAAAATCAGGTGGACATCCTTCTCGCGGAGGAGCTTGGCCGCCTCCCCTGATTTCTCCACCGAGTCCACAAGACCCGCATTGATCACCTCCACCCCCATGGAGCCGATTTCCCTGTCGATTCCCTCCAAATACCCGACCAGACGGTCATGGAGTCCCTCGAATTGGGGCCAGTATGTATCGAGACCAATTCCAAACAGCCCAACACGAACGGTGTTCTTTGCCGTGGTTGCCATGATGTCACATCTCCCGTAAGATTGAGTGCCGGATGCCTACAATATACATCCCCACCCGGACAATCAAAACCGAGCAAGACCGGTTCGATGCGCGCAACTGATTTCCGCTCCCCTCATCCGATTCCTGCTGAAAAACTCGCAG
>JAFIGB010000236.1 GCA_020831705.1 Candidatus Sumerlaeia bacterium
AAGCTCATAAATCTGAACACACAACCCACCCTTCAGGCACCCGAGGTTGTTGGTGGTGCATTCCCAAGCATTATTGTCTATGCCGCAAACGCCGACTCAGAGTCAGATAGTCCAACTTACCAACGAGAAGTTGAGACCGACCATCGACTAGTGCTTTCGCCCATGAGTGATGCTGACCAACAGGCGCCGCGAGTGGAGCTTATTTCCCATGACCCGGGCTCATACGAAGAAGTCCTCCTGACAGAAACCAGGGAAAGCCGCACTACGGTGAACGGGATTACAAGCGTTGCGGGCGGTGTCAGCAGGATCCCTTCCAACATGGTTGTGGAGTCCATCGACCTTGCCAGTGGTGACATACACCGGAAGTCGTATTTCCTGGTCGAGGCTCAACTGGCAGACAATGTTGAAATTGAGCAACAAGGCGCCACCCAGTCCGCGGCATTGGACTCCCGGGTTCTCGGGCCAGTTCTCCTCAATGACTTTGATATCGCGACTGTCATTGAATACTATCTCTATAACGGCTATTATATTGCCAACGGGGCAGACCTTGCTGATAAATTTGGTATAGATCCAGACTTGGCTGCTGCACAGATGCCAAAGGTTACGCCCGATTGAGGAAAATTGATTGCCCAATGGTGCCTTCGGTCCCTGGACACGAAGGCACCATGGAACAGGAGCACTTGTCATGAATATTACTGCAATCACGATTGGACTCATTATCGTTGCTACCTGCATCAGTTTTATCTGGCTCGCTAATTCGGCCAGGATGGGTTCAAGTTTTAACATCCTGTTCACAGCCCTGTTGGTCATTGGGTTTTGGGGTTATGCCACACTCATAACACTATCGATCCTGGGAGGAGATCTCGTGCGGGTCATCGTTGGGATTATTAATATTCCCTTCGTGCTCCTGTTCTTCTCCTGGATCCAAGGCTCAATCAAACTTCGCACCCACCTTGTCAGGAACGGGTGGGTTGTCAACCTTGCCCAGTCGTTTAATCTTTGTGCGATGTCCTGCTCCTGGGGGCTAAAGGTCTCACGCTCTCCGAATCTACTTCCGAGCAGGGAGGATTCAAAAGGGCTCGATTGGTTCGAAGCCGAAAACAGCGATTATCGAAGATTGCTCCGCTGCTTTCGCGAGCAGATGCGGTCCCACAAGTAACAAAAGTTCGGTTCTGCTGTGCACGGGTACTTTTGAGTGCTCGTGCACAGTTCTGTTATCAGCCCACCACTTAGAAATTCCCCCAAGAACAACTGCTGAAACGTCTATCAGGAGTCCCTCCATCCGGATTATTTGGAGGGGGTCCCGGTAGGTGTTGGCAGTTGTGGCGGGGCTTTCATCCGGGCTTCGCGTGGTCAGTCGGTCAGTCGCTCCCATATCGGACACCCTCCAAGACCTTCCCTCCCCCGAATCACATCGCAAAAAGTTGAAACAGCAGGACCGGGAATTTAATGTGGAAAAATCATTTGGATTGTTCATTGTTGACTAAGGGTTGACCACCGAAAGCAGGCTCGTATTTTCCTCCCGATTTATGTTCAGTCAAACTTCGGAGATGGTGAATGAAAGCAGTACTAATCGGACTTGTGATGTCGGTGTTGTTGTTCACGCCAAGTTTCCTGGCTCGTCCTGCCGCCCAGCCACCAAGTGGATTTGTGCGCGAGACGGTGGCTGACTTCGGGGATCAGTTGATTGCCGCCTTCGAGGTTCTCCCCACGGGGCACTTCCTTGCCGGGCTTCGGAACGGCGAAGTCTGGATCTTTGATCCTGAAGTAGGTCTTCCCGAAAACCCTTTCTACCAGCTTTCGACCTCGCAGGTCCATGAGGGGGGAATCATTGGGGCCGCGGTGGACCCTGATTTTGACGTCAACCGGCGAATCTATCTCACCTATACGGAGAGCCGTGACGGTGTCAGGTGGGTGACGGTTTGCACGCTTGAGGTCGACGTGGACGACCCGACCAGGGCCGTGCCCGGAAGCTATTCCGTCCTCCTGGATTTTCTGGACAGCACCTCGGTGATTCACTTTGGTGGCGGGCTCCTTTTCCTTCCCGACAAGACTCTCCTGATGGGCTCCGGGGACTCGGGTGTTCCGGAAAACTCACAGGACCCAACGAACTACCGGGGAGGAATTCTCCGCATGAACCGGGATGGTTCTGTCCCATCCGACAACCCAACCTTTAATGGCGTGCGTTCCCATCTTTATGCTCTTGGACTTCGTAATCCCTTCAGGCTCTTCATGGATCCCATCCACAACCAGCCATACGTTATCGATGTTGGCGCGGTGAGCTGGGAGGAAATCAACCCGATCTATCCGGGGGCAAACTATGGATGGCCAATCTTTGAGGGGATGGCTTCCAACAGACCAAACATCACTCCTCCGCCAAACTATGTGGACCCCGCCCTTGCCCTTACGCAGTCAACCAATGCCGGTCTACTCCGGGTTTATTCACTTACGGATGGAATTGTCTATACGGGAACAAAATACCCCAAAGAATTCCACAACCAGATGATCATCATTGATTGGGGCTATACATACACGCGGTTTATCCTTGTTGATCAGGATGAATATGGAATCATCACCAGCGCCCGCCACTGGTTTGATGAACCTTGGGGACCGGGAACTGACCTTGTCCTCCACAATGAGGAGCTTTACTTCGCGAGCGCCAAGTATGGCGGCTTCAACCAGCCCTTCAGCGACAGCACCATATCACGCCTTCGGTACACAGGGATCCAGAAACCCGATGTCAGGATCACCGCCGAGAAACCCGAGGGGGATATTCCCTTTGCCTCCCGTTTCCATGTCATTGTGGATGATGGGCCAACCACGGAAACTGCCAGTGTCACCTGGACATTGAACGGCATCCCTGTGTCCTTTTCGCCGGGCCCTATTGAACTTGGTTTCACGACACCAGGTATGCACGAAGTTGCCGTGGAGGTTTCGATTCCCGGCTTTCCGACTTCCGGTGATTCCATTCTCATTCGTGGCAAGGAACCCTATGTCTTTCAATTATCAGGGCATGTGTCAGACATTACATACAGCCCCAGGCTCCTTCAGGGGAGATGGGAGGTTCGACGCCTGGTGGATGACCATGTGGAAGCCTCCGGCGCGATTGTTGATGGAGTTCCGGTGCAAAACAGCGGGAGCATCAGCACAACAGGGGAGCCCCTCAAACTCGTCTATTCGGCAGGGGGAGGCATTGTTCCGCGTGCCTTCAATCTCACCCACGAAGGAACCGAACCCGGTTATGTCTTCTCCAGTGATGTGGAATTGAGCTCCCATGTTATCTCCGGTACTGTCGTAAGCACTCGCGGGGAGGAACTCTCCATGATTCCCTGGGAACTTCGCAAGATGGATCGCAACGGACAACAGGAAGAAGTCATCATGGATTCCGTCGTTGCCTCGGGCTGGAATGACTTCAAGGGCCTTCTTTACATACCACTTCCCATTGACCAGGCTGGCAGGGAATACACGCTGACATTCAATCCCGACGGAAGTCCTGTCTATACATCTCCATCCCACGACTTCATTGGGCCGTATTTTTCCACGGTGCCGATGCATGTGCGGATCGGATATCTCGAAGGTGGCGAGGACTGCCACGACATCACACCGTCCGGCGCGGAGATTTACTTTTCCTCCGTTGAGTCCATCTTCATGGCCCAATGCGCGGGTTGTCACGGATTGAGCGGTGCCGCCGTCGATCTGGTACTGACCGAGGGCTTTGCGCTGACACAACTTCTTGACCGTCAAAGCCGCGAAGTCCCCGGCCTTTCCCTTGTGGACTCCAGCAATCCCGAGCGCAGCTACCTCCTTGAAAAGATAAACTGTGCGGATCCCCAGGTGGGTCGTGTCATGCCGGTCAGTGGGTTCCTCCCCTCCGAGCAACGGCAGACAATTATTGACTGGATCATGGACGGCCAGCGCGTTGATCCGGAACCCGCGATCTCTCTCCACACCAGTTCCACGGATGGCACCTCCCCCCTTGTTGTCAACTTCATCGCTGGCGCCAACTTTCCAGCGATTCAGGAGGACTTTCAATGGCGCTTTTCCGAGGGGGAAGCATTCACTTCCGCTGGGCCGAAAACCACCCATGTCTTTACAGCGGATGAGACCCCAACCTCCCATGTGGTCACCCTTCGGGTCCATCATGAGCAATCGGACCTTGATCTTGAGGAGACCCTCATTGTGATGGTGCAACCCTCCGCTGTGGTTGAACCCGGCGAACCCGTTGCCGGGTTCGCCATCGTCAACCCGATTGTCCTTCCCTATGTCCCCGTGGTCTTCGATGCAGCCATGTCAAAATCACCCAATGGCGCCATTCTTCTATATGAATGGGACTTTTCTGGAGATGGAGAAGTCGACTATGTCGGTAGCAGTCCAGTTGCAAGTCATGTCTTTGAAGAAGCAGGTGTCTATACAATCTCCCTGACAGTTCTTGACCAGGTGAACACCAAGTCGACGATTCAGGCGGAAATTCTTGTCAGGACGGGAGATGCCACCTTCGATGGCCATCTGATTCAGCTTTACTGATGCAAAATTACATTCAGGTGCATCTCGCCCAGGAATTGTCCTGATAGTACTAAACCTGATATACTCCCGAACCGCCGGATTCGGTCCAAATGCCGTTGCTCCCTCGGGATGCCTGCCATCATGGTGTTCCGAGGGAGGGGAGCCATTTTCTCCCTTCCCGCATCAATAGATATCGGAGTCCTGGCAATGCGCTTTCTTGTCCTCGTGGCACTATTGTTCCTCACTGCGTCCCTGTCGGCCGCACCATCCCATGTTGTCCATGGTGTGGACCTTCCCCTCGATGGTCGATTCCCTGCCGGACGGGGCACTGACCAGATGATCATCGTCACCCCGGAATCGGGACGTACCCACACCGGCACCAATCGCTACGGAGCGGAAGCCATTGTCAGTCGCGGCGTCGTGGTTCGTGTCGGCGACAACAACAATGCCATTCCCGAGGATGGGTTTGTCATCTCCGCCCATGGTGAGGCAGCCACGTGGATGATGGAGCACCTTCTTCCCGGGACTCCTGTTTCCCTCGACCGGAGCGATGATGGCGACGTTCTCCGTATTGACGATTCGCCGACCGCCCTTGTTGCCGCGTTGAGTTATCGCCTGGAGCGCGTCACCAAAGATCCCTACTTTCCCGCCACCGCAGGGGGTGTCATGTCCCGGGCGGCTGCCACTGCATCCAGCCTACGCGCCATGGCGGAAAGCGGCGATCACGACAACCTTGGTGCCGCCGCAGCCACTGTTTCCCAGCTGGAAAACATGACCTGGGAGAACCGCCTCGCCAATATGCCCTCTCCCGAGGGGGAAATCCGTGGCGTCTGGTCGCGCCTCCCCGTCTATACAGAGGAGGACATCATCGCCTACGTGCAGGACCTCGACGCCGCCGGGGTTAATGTCTACTTCCCCGAGGTGATATACGGCTCCCATTCCCTCTACAACGACCCCACCGGCCTCTACCCCCTCTTTCCCCGCTTCGGCGACATCGACCCCCTCGAGATCCT
>JAFIGB010000240.1 GCA_020831705.1 Candidatus Sumerlaeia bacterium
CCACCGGCGAGCTGATAGACACCGGTGTAGGCGATTGGCAGCATTAACGGATAGTCACGATGGAAATGAATGCGCAACGGGTCGAGGAAAGCCTCGGTCGCGACGGCCCCCTCATGATAAAGCAGGATGGCCTTCAGGTTCCAAGTCATGCGTCCGTCCCATGTGAAGAGGGGGAAGCGAAGGGCATCGGTTGTCAGAAGAATGAATCTCGCCGCGATCAGAAGCAGGAGGGCGATATACAGCATCGCACCAGAAGGGGGGACGCGGTGGAGGGTGAAGCCCCGTAGGGCAGCCGCTCGTCCTGTATGGACAAGCGCGCCGGTTCCCGCAAGTCCGAAGACCGCGAGGAGCGGGAGCAACGCCGCCGGCATCACACCCAGGAGAACAAGACACCACTTCACAGAAACCGCATGCAGCGACCAACCCAGGGCGAATGCGAGCGGGAGCCACAACTCCGCGCGCATGCGCGCGTCGCGGGGCGCGAGCAGGAGCAGGATCGGCAGTCCCGCCATCAACAGGACCAGTGTGTAGACAAATGGAGCCAGGAGGGAGAGCATCATTCGGTGATCCTCCAAAGGCGGCCTGCTTCGGGATCAAGCACATCCCAGGTCAGGAACCATTTGATGTTCTTGTCACGGACGACGGAAAGTATTTCCTCGGCCAGCTCACCCCTCGGTAGCTCGCCGTCGAAAAGATTCGGGGCGAATCCTTCGGGAAACATGGGGTCGCCAACTGGCCTCCACTGCAGAGCCAGCAGGTCCATCGTGGCGCGTTGCGCATCGGGCATCATATAGACACGACGTGGATAGAGGGCGTAGTTGATCGGATCACCGCGCATGGAGCCAACATACAGGACCGCCTCGTCCTCGGGAACAAAACGACGCACCTCTTCAAGGAATCCTTCGTTTGGATAGAAACGATTTGTCGCGGTAAAATCGGCGAGGATCTCTGAATCGGAGTATCCGGGCCAGCCGATTCTATAGGAACGGGAGCGGATATAGTCACGCTGGTGAAGAGTCCACAGTTCTGAAAAGAGCAGTCCAGCAAACATGGCAAGAATAAAGAAGCCAGAGAGGGTGGGCAGAACCCTCCGGGGAAGGAGCAATAGCCGCGGCAGAGCGTGAATCGCCACTTCCAACAGAAGCGCCGCCCAGAACAAGTGAAACACAAGACGGATAATGCTCGAATTGAGGTGGTAGCCCAAGGTTTCCCCGAACAGCAGGAACATGGATGCGAACCCAAGCAGGCAGAGGAGACTGTAGCGGACAATGAAGAAGGCCTTCATTTGAGCCCCCCCTTCTTCAACATCGGTTCCCGCTGCCCAGTCAGCAGGTCAACATGGACGTTCACAATGGCGTCCATGTGCGCGGGGGGCGTCCATCTGTTCCGTTCCTCGCGCAATTCGCCAATCACCGCTTCCACCTCTTGGTTGGTTTCCTTGGAAAGGTCGCGAAGCTCCCGTTCGAGCACGGGAATGACGATGAGGTTCGATTGCCGGGAAATCGCCTCGACCAGAAGCCGATGCTCGAGCATTCCTTGTCTATACGCTTCGAACAAAAAGGGGATCGCGCGCGGGTCCCCCATCCTGGACAGTTCCCTGACGGCGAGCTCGCGCGTGTGCCGGTTCGGATCCTGAACGAACGGAACTATATCCACATAGGCGGATGACCTCCTCCCCTCGCGTATATAACGCAAGGCACCTTCCGGCGTGCCCCTGTCGATGTCCCTTTGCGCCCAGAACGGGCCGAGATCGGGAAACACAAAAGCGACGAGAAACAGGACTACCGGGAGGACGATCAAGGTCCTGCGGGATAGACAAGGTGGGACTCGGGAGAAATCGGGGATCAATTCCAATCCTCCGCAAAGGGATTCGGGACGCCCGGGCTCGCGTATATCTCCGAATGGCCATTTTCCCAGACCAGCGTGTGGAGTCCGGCCTTCCGAAGGCCGTCGCGCTGTGGTGGCCATTCTGCTTCATCAAAGGAATACTTCGTCACAAGGAGATACTCCACGCCAGCCGCGAGCGTGTTTGCTGCCACTTTGTCGGGCTGGTTGTAATGAAAGTGAACCTGAAGACCGAATGTGGGATGGCCGGTCGGTCCTCCGATACGACGCTCCTTGTGGGCGACATGCAGCTCTGACATCAGCAATCCATTCTGGTCGATAAAGACAAGTTCATGCTGGGCATGGGATCCGTAGAGATATCCAAACTCCCACACCATGGGCGAAAACTGCGCAACGCGGCTCCCTTCGGGCAGAGTGTCTATCGCCTTCATGACCTCCACCATGGCCTCGTGCCCGGGATGGATGTCGAATTGCAGTCGGTATTCCTTGGCAGTGAACTCCCTCCCTCCGACAAGGAGCAACGTCACCAGAGTGAGGCCGAGGAAAGCCGGGATGGCTGGCATGCTGAACGAGAAAGCGCGCCGATTGAGTAGGAAGACCGAATAGACGATGCTTGCACCCAATCCCATCACCACCGCAGCGATCATGAGGAGGGGATACCGATCATAAGCGATCCCCATGTGCCACAAAACGACCAGGGCAAGCAGAACGCAGCCAACAACCCTGACAGGTCGACTCCCGAGAGAGAGCATCCACGCGAGGGCAAGCAGGCCGACGATGAACACATACACGATGTAGCGGGAGAAAACCATCAGACGGGAGCCATCAAGCGTCGAGCCCGAGAAAGGGGAAAAGATGTGCATGGCAAACATCGCCACTGCCGAGAGAACAATCCACGACATGGGATTCTCAAGCATGGAAAAGTTGCGCTGCCGATCTCCACTCCAAAGGAGGGCGGCTATGTATATACACGCAAGGAGCAATCCAAGGAAGGCCACGATTCCCGACACCAGCGGCCAGTCAAGCAGGGAGAGTATCGACTTGCTCCAAACCGCCGGATCGAAGGGCTGCTTGAACAGGTAGGTGGCAAGCACCGTCGGCTCGATATGGCGGGACCGGATGGGGCCGCTGAAGAAAATGGACCTGATGGGGAAAAGTGGATTTCCCGAAATAATCAGGTTTCTGATATACCAGAATGAACCAGTGAAAAAAACAGCGCCACCAAGTATCATCGCAGGACGTATAGACGCGCGCCATACCCTTCCAAAGTCCAACCTGTCGCGAAGCATGGGAAGAACGAGCGCCCCAAGGAGCAGCACAGCCGCGGGCACGAGATAGGTCGGTTTGGTACCAATGGCGAAGCCACACATGAGACCTGCCACGAGAAGGGAGGCGTTGCGGTCGCGGGCCGTGTCGTCGGTTGTGGGAACAAGATAGACAGCGGCGGCGATCAGTGCTGACGCGCCGGCCAGGTCGGAGGAGCAAAAAATACGCGTCATCCAAAGAATCGACCCGGAGAAGGCAAAAACACTTGCAACAAGCATGAAATGGGCACGGTTCACACTCCCCATGGTTGACCCCAACCTGATAATGCTGGCCATTGCAAGCAGGCTCCAGAAGACACTTGCCAGCCACGTCCACCGTATATTTCCAGTCGGCAAGGTCAAATAGAAGCTCAGCAAGTGCGGATTGAAGGGATAGTAGGAGCCCATGGCGATGAGGGGATGGGAAAGACTGCCTGATCGCATCCAACCGGTGACGGTGACAAAATGATAGGCGAGGTCGTCTGAGAATAATGTGGACCCGTGGAAATACAGCTTGATGAATTGAAACAGGCACGCGGCGAAAATAAATGCGGTCGCCAAAAACATGGGAATCCTGTCTGCCCCGTCAACGTAGAGCTGTCGGAAGGGCGCGGAGGGCTCGACCTTGACGAATAGCGAGATCACATTGAGCAACACCATGGCAGTCGCCACACCCCGGGCGGTCAGCAGGCCGAAAGGATGAAGCAGGAAAAGCACCCCACTCACAATGAGGGGATATAGACACGCGGTCAGGAACGCCCGGCGCCAGAAGTCATGGTTGGGGAAAAGCCATGCCGAGACCCTCCATGCCGGTGTCAGCGGAAGAAGCAGGAAGATGGAGATCAGGAGGGATGTGTAGAGTTGCACCATCAAAATCCAACCAACAAAAAATCCCGCAAGGCAGAAAGCTTCAGGAAGACATTTGGAGTCAATTCAGGTCCTTTTCGGTGGTGTCGGTAAAATGGCCAACAACCCGGTATAGTTCCGAGTATTCGTTGGCGACAACAAGTTCCAGGGCGGAGCTGGACAGCAGGATGGCGCGTTGCGGGGGCCATTCAGGGTGAAAGTCCCATCTCCCAATGAGCAAATAATCCAACTGGACCGCGGAGAGGTTGGCGAGAAACTCCTCCGGGGGAATTGTCATCCTCATACCAGGCACACCCAGAGCGTCATAGGGACGTTCGCGCCGCTGGCTGTAGGCAAGCCGAAGGGGACGCATTTCATCTCCGCGAGCATCGAGAAGTACGGGCTGCAATGTCAAGTGTGGACCGTACAAGTGCCATGTTTCCCAGGAGTTATGGTCATACTGGGCAATCCGCGCACCCGACTCTAAAGTGCCAAGCGCATCCATGACCTGCTGAAATCCGATCCGTTCACGATGCACCTGAAACGTCATCCAGGGCCGATCATGGGTCAGCTCGCGGACAGTCACGACAAGGAGTACCACCGCAACACCGAGCAACGAAAGGACGCGCCAGCCCGCGCGCTCCATTATTGGATAGGCCATGAAGGCGACTGCCGCAACGATTCCCACAAAACCGGCCCCCGTGCGCGGCCAGTGGACAAGAACCACAAGGGCGACCAGCGCGAAGATGGTGGCGAACTTCCTCCCCCCCGCACTTCCCGCCAACCAGCTGCAAACCAATAGCCCAACCATGAATGAATACAGGAAATACCGCCGCGCTACGAGGAGCTCGGAACTACCGATGTACGCGCCGCTATAGGGCATAGACGGATAGACAACAAGGAGGGCCAGCGCTCCAAGAACAAGCCAGGGAAGCGGCTGAGTGAGAAGTTGAGTATCACGGTACCGGATCAAACGAAAAGCCCAAACCGCTACAATGATGCACCCAAACAACAACCCGACGGCGGCAAGAATTCCAAAAAAGGTGGGCCAGTCCAACGCCAGTCGAAGGACCTCCTTCCCCAGTTCCCACACGTCCTCGGTGTTGCGGAAAAACCACGTCATCTTTGACTGCTCGAAAACATGCGGCGTTCCGGGGCCGGTGAAGAACCAAACCCGCACGGGAAACACGGGGTTGTTTGTAGTAATGAGATTGCGAAAATACCAATAACTTCCGGTAAGGAAAACTCCAAGGGCCGCCCACCCAACATAAGGAAGCGACGATTTCCAACCGTCGTTCATACGCCGAAGGAAGAATAGCCCGTAGCCAAGTGCGAATACCCCGGGAATGACATTGTTGACCTTCGTGCCGATGGAAAAACCGATCATGAGACCCGCCAGAAGCGACACCACCACGAGTTCGCGTCCAGTTGGCGAAGGGGGTGTGTGGACGAGAATCGCGAAAGCGGCAAGGAGGGCCACAGATCCAGCGATATCAGTCGAAGTGAGTGCGGCACCGTACCAGTCAACTTCACGGGTAAGGAGAAACATGGCTCCTGCCAGACCGGCGCAGGCGATCGCCGCCGGCCCCCGCTGGGAAACGAGCGCCACGAGCGCGGCGCCACCCAGAGCGATCCAATACAGATTCACCAGCCACGACCAGCGGAAATTGCCCGCTGGCAAGGACAGATAGAGTGTCGTCAAATGCGAATTTAATGGATAATACGATGCAAAGTTAATCATGGGGTGCGTTAATGTACCAGAACGCAACCATTCCGTCACTACGGGACCGTGATAGGCGTAGTCATCAGAAAAGAAGATCGCCCCCGTTGTGTACATTCGTGCCGCGTGTGCAAGAAGGGCACCGACGAAAAGCGCAAGTCCTGCCTTTGTGAGGAAAGGGAGTTGAGGGAAACGAAAAGGGGCCTCGACTTTGTCCTCAAGTCTGCATGCGGCAACCGCCAACAATGTCATCAAAAAGAGGACAGGGATTGTCCTGATCATCGCGAACGGCGCCAAAACGAAGAGAACCGTCCAGATCAATAGCACCCAAAGGGACATCGCAACGACCAATCGAGCGATGGGGGAAAACCTGTTTAGGAGATGATTAGCAATTCGGTGGGCGGTGAAGGCGGGAAGGAGAAGGAGGGCCGCTAGACCGAAGATCGTGTAAGCGTGACTCACGGTGCAGGGTCGTTTGACGGGTTGGTGAAAAAGGTTCGCAATGCGCACCGCAGAAGACTAGAGGAACCTGCGCCCCCCCCTGTCAATCCCATAATCCTTCACCCTGGTCCTTGTGGCGCCCTTTCAGGGCTGGCGATTTCCTCCCTTCACGACCCGGGGCGTTGCCCCTTCGGGGCGATGTGAGGATGCCCTTTCAACGGGCATTATCTCGTCGGGGCTTGGGCTGTGTAAGGGCATCACCTCGCCAGCTCCCTCTCTAAAATGGGTGCAGTCGGATCCTGTCGGATGGGGGCGGTCAAAGTTTCCAGCCGGGAGATGGTCCCTTTTCGTTGACAGCGCCGCATGAGTAAAACGACTCTCCTCCCCCCTGAATCGAGGGCTGAGATCCCTTGATCAAAATCACTCTGCTTATCGGCGAATTTAATGCTGGCACTTTTCTCCTCAACCTGGTTTCTCGCCCTCCTTGGGTTTGTTTACGTTCTGATGTGCCTTTGGCTCATCCTTGTGGTCCTGCTTCAGGAAGGTAAATCCGGCGGCATGGCCGGAATGGACAATGCCTCGCAGGCACCCGAAATGCTGACAGGCGCCTTCGGTTCCGGTGGCACACAGCGTGGCCTTTTCAGGGTCACTGCCTGGAGCGCCGCCATTTTCATGGGCATCGCCCTCACACTGACCTACATCGGGAACAATCGCGAGCGGATGGGCGGCCAGCTCCTCCTTGACAGCGAGCTCGAATCGCAGCCCTCCCTTCCCGAGGCCACCAGCGAACTCCCCGAACTGGACTTCGTTATTGATGAGCCAACCGACGAGACGGATACTCCCACCCGTCCCGATGACTTCGACATCGAGCCGGTCCAGTAACACCGGGAAAAATTTCCACCACCGGGGTGAAGAATCCCCTTGAATTCAGTCCTCGCAAATCAGAAGGTCTTTTCCCGCCTTGGGTGACCAACCCGGCGGCTGATAACACAGAAAAACTCGCAAACAGGAGGCGACAAGCCGGATGGGTAGCGTAATCAAGTGGCGCAGAAAGAAGATTCGGAAGCACAAGTACCGCAAACTGCGCAAAAAAATGCGTTTCACACGCCGCTGATAGGGCGTCCTGTCCCCTGAGAATTTCCATCGGAATCCAGGGAGACACGTCCATTCGGTACCAATCCTTTCCCCTGTGAAAGATATCCGCCCGGTGGAAACCATATTTCCACCGGGCTTTTGGTTCTAAATGGCGGAATTCAACATCCGGAATCCGAGCCCAATATTCAGGTCGCAGGGCAGGGCTTTTTGGTAGCACCCCCCCGGAAAAACTCAATAGCTTGATCATTGATCGACCGGGCGCCGTCCTCCTGCACATCGCCCGAGCTCATGATGGAGAACATGGCGTGGAACTTGTCTTCGAAGGCAACGATGAAAAACTCAACGTTAAAGTGATCGGTGATATCGTCGCTGATTCGGCGGGGGAACTGCGCGAAAGCATCCTCCAACTCCTTTCCCGCAAACCCGAGGAAATCTGCCTCGACCTGGCGGAAATGCCCTTCATCGATACCAGCGGCCTGGGCGTTCTGATCGGATTGCGCACCCATCTCAAGAAACATTCGGTGAAACTGACCATCATCAACCCCCAGGATCGCGTCCTCCATGTCTTTCGTCTGACCCAGATTTCCAAGCTCTTCGGCATGGAATAATCCCGAAAGACTGCGGGTAAGGATCCGACCTCCAATGGGTGGAAAAAGCGCTCTCGAGCTCCTCGAAGGAAGACAGCCACGGGTACTCGCCTGTGATGACAGCGAGGTCAACCTCGCCATGGTCACTCGTGTTCTGGAGCGCGGCGCCTTCCATGTCACCAGGGCTCACTCGGGGGAGGAAGTCCTCGAAACCGTCGAGCGCCAGCCCTTTGACCTCGTCCTGATTGATATCAATCTCCCGGGAATCAACGGCATCGATGTCTGCCGCAAATTAAGGGAGCAGCAAACCTCGCGCGTTTACCTCCCCATCATCATGCTGACGGCCAACACGGAAAAGCATGCGAGGGTAACGGCCCTTCAGGCTGGCGCCACCGACTTCATCACCAAGCCCTTCAACCCTGATGAGCTTCTGGCGCGCATCCATAACCACATCGCCGCCAAGCGACTCCATGATCACCTCTTCACAATGAACCAGATTCTGGAGGAGGAACAGGCCAAGGTCTTCAAGGTCCAGACGGGCCTGCTCCCCGCCAGTTTTCCTACCGTTGATGGCCTGCGATTTGGCGGGGCCTACAAACCGTTCAGCATGGCCGGGGGGGATTTCTATGACGCCTTCGAGCGCCCCGACGGCACCATCATCCTGGCAATCAGTGACATCAGCGGCCACGGCATCCCCGCTGCCATGCACATGAGCACCCTTCGCGCAACCCTCCACAGCGAAGCCGATGCCGGCGCCGACCTGATAACCATCATGGAACGACTCAATCGCATCCTCTGTTACTGCCTCGATCCATACAGCTTTGTGACCTTCTATCTGGCCACCTTCAATCCCCAAACCGGGGAGCTCATTCACACCTGCGCCGGCCACCATCCCCCGCTGCTCCACGATCTTGAATCAAATGTCATCAAGGAGATCCCCGTTCCCATCACCATCCCCATGGGAGTGGATCTCGAGGAATTCGAACCCAAATGCTCCACCCATCAAATCATGCCGGGGCAGCGACTGTATCTCTATACAGATGGAATTATTGAGCAGCGGGACAGGGCGGGAAATTTTTTCGAGATGGCCGGGTTGACTGTTACCCTCAAGTCCCACCTCCAGTCCCATGTCGAGTTCATCCCATCACTGATCATGGCCACCCTGGAGAAGTATCTCGAAGGTCGCGACCAATCCGATGACCTGACGATGCTGGTGATGGAAACTCCCAAAGACGCCCCCGACAAAGAATAATGCGTGTCCTGGTCCTTGTTGCCAACCCCACGGAGCGCGGCACCTGGTTCCGTGCCCGGGAAATAGCGCGGGGACTTTGGAACCGTGGCCATGAGGTGACCTTTGTCTGCACCGGCGAGGGCTACTACCGCCCACGCGAGATTGCGCGCGAAATGGGGTGGCACGAATGGGGAAGTGCCTCCTGGCAGCCCCTCCACCGCGTCGAGGGGAACTCCACCCTGGGGCTCCTCCATCGAATCGTCCGTTTGGCGGGGAAATGGGACTTCGTCTATACATTCTCCCACCATCCCGTCGATCAGGGCGTGGCGCGGTTCCTCCGGCGCTTCGGTGGCTTCTGGATGACCGACTGGTGCGACCTGTGGAGCTCCACCCGCGGGGGCATCCTCGACCGGAAACTTTGGGCCGACCCGTCACCCCCCATGACAAAGGGCATCAGTGGGATCCGCCTCCGCGGCGAGTATTGGCTGGAGGATGTCTGTGAAATCTCGGCACCCATGGATGCCGACGCCACCTCCATCATCGTCTCACCCATGAGGGAGGAGACCCGGCGCCTCGGTATCCCTGACCGGAAGGTGCTCCATCTTGTCTCCGGAGCCGATTCCGAAACCATCAAGCCCCTCGACAAGGCGGAATGCCGCCGGGTGCTTGAACTTCCCCACGACCCCATTATTGTGGGCTATGTGGCCAACTTCACCCCGGACAACAAGCTCCTGATCGACGCAATGAAGCGAGTCTGGCGCAAACGCCGTGATATCCGCATGATCAGCGTCGGCCCCAAATGGTATGAGGACAACGACACCATCGGCAGGGGGATTAAGCGTGGGAAGATGATTGATTTTGGGCGCCGTCCCTTTGGGGAGGTTCCCCTCTTCCTCGGCGCGAGCGACTTCCTCGTCATGCCCATGCGCGATGTGCCCTTCAACCGATGCCGCTGGCCGAATAAGTTTGGGGATTACCTCGCCGCAGGACGGGCCACTGCCACCAATGCCGTGGGGGACATCACACCCGTCATCAACCGTTGGCAGACAGGAATCGCCAGCCCGCCCACCTCCCGGGGACATTCAGATGCCATCCTGTACCTCGCAGAAAACCGGGTCGAGGCGCAGCAAATGGGTGGAAACGCACGCAGGATTGCCGAAGAGCATTTGACCTGGCCGAGCCGCATCGAACGCCTCTGCCGCTTCCTGTCCAGGCATGGCCTGAAACTTTAAACCCCACCCTTTCCATTCAATAAGACACTTTATCGTTAATGCGGCCAATCATTTATTGGCATGCCAAAATTCCCTTTGACGGCGCGACCCAATATCCCATACCACAACCCCGCGACGGGAAAGCCACTTTTCCATGTCCACATTCCCTGAAGGTCATCCCCCAATATGAAGCTTCGCACCGGTTTCACACTCATAGAACTTCTCATCGTGGTCGCGATCATTGCGATCCTGGCGGCCATCGCCGTCCCCAACTTTCTGGAAGCGCAAACCCGCGCCAAGGTCGCCCGGGTCAATTCCGACCTCCGCTCCCTCGCCACCGCCATCGAGGCCTATCGGGTCGACAACAACGATTACCCCGAGGGTACGGACAATGTGAACAACTACGATCCC
>JAFIGB010000250.1 GCA_020831705.1 Candidatus Sumerlaeia bacterium
CAGGAGTGTTGGGAGCTTCAAGTAGTGGGAGTTGGGGTTGATCACAACAAGGCCACCGTCAAACCACCTCAATACGGGAGCCAGTTCCTTGACGTTCTTCTCGGCGCACTCCGTGAGAAACGGCTGGTTCGGACGGGTGCCTTCGGCGACAAACTTCAGGAAACCGGCTCGCTTCCCCTTCGCAAGGGAATTGAAAATCTTAACCACAACATCCCGGTTCTTCTGGGTCTTGCGGGTGAACAATTCAACCTCGCGGGAACCCCGATACTCGGTCAGTTGTTCCTCAACAATCTCGCTGGCATCATGGACGAGACCATAACGGTAAATCACACCATCCACAAGAAAGGTGATGTCAAACACCGTTGGTGATCGCAGGGCTTCATCATCCAGACGAAACGGATGATAAGGAAGTTGCTGGTTGGGGCGGGTTCCCTCCTTGACCAGTTTGATCAAGGTATGGAGTGCGCGGACGAAATTCGACTTCCCCGCCGCATTCGCACCATATATTACCGCAGTCTTCAAAACCCGAACTGACTTATCAATAGCCTCCACGAAGTGTTCAGGATGGCTGTCATCGGAACTTGCCACCAAATCCAGGGTGGTTTCTTCGAGAAAATTGAAGATGTTTTGGCAGGAGAATTTGACGATCATGGGGAACCTTGGGGAGAAATTGTCTCCAAACACGGCCAATAATTCCCCACTAATCGCGGCCAAGGCAATGGATTTGTGACAAAATCACGGTGCCTCCAGTGTGGGGAATCGGCGCCGATAACATTCCATGGGGGTGGTAATCTTGATGGCCAGCCTCCCCCCTTTGGTGCTTTTGCCATGGCCCCAACCGTGTTTTAACGGGGATGGTGTGGCGGGGTTTGGGCAAGGTGTTGTTTTTCCTCGGGATGAGCACTTGCCCCCGATGCCGGCATTGGAATGACTTTCTCTTGGGGGATGTTGCGGCGAGCCTCCTGCCCCGGTCGCTTTTTGGCTGACACAGGGGAATGTGGAGTGGAGGGTTGCCGTCTCGCCCGCTCGCACGACGGGATTTATACATGCTCCTGCAAAGTTCAACCAATGAGGAACGCCAACTGTTGCCGATGAAGACGCCCAAAGGCCATCCAACGCTTCCGATCAATCGCAGTCGCCATCTTTCCCTGCTCCTCGCAGCAGGATTACTGGTGGGACCGATGGCGATTCCTTCTTACGCCCAACAGGGCAGTCAGGGCCAAAGCGGTCAGTTGGTCACCATCGGCATGGTCGACCAGCAGATCAATACCGCCCTTTCCATCCTCTCCGACCAGCTTCCCGGCACCGTCACCGCCTTCGGCAATGTTTCCGGCAACCGCGTGACCGTCCTTGCCGAGGACCAGCCCGTCGAGAGCGTCCTCAACCAGATTGCCAACCCCAACGGATGGGTCTGGTGGCGCGAGGACAACGGTGATTACGGGATTGCCGACCGTGATTATTACGAACGCAACGTCCTCCCCAAACGGGTCATTCAGAAAGTCTTTCGCCCCAACAATGTGCAGGCCTCCGAGCTCGACCGCGCCATCAAGGGGCTCCTGACACCGAACAACGTTGGTTCCTCCGTTGCCGATGACCGCACCAACAAGCTCATCGTGGACGACCTTCCCCAGGCCATTGAGCGCATCGAGCGATTCATTCGCGAGATCGACGTCCAACTCATTGTCCGCGTTTTCTACATTCGCCACGCCAATGTGGAGGACATCGCGGCAAAGATCGAGTCCTACAAGTCCGGCCCCGGTACCATCGAGGTCGACCGGACCACCCACCAGATCATCGTCACCGACCTGCTCTCCAACATCAAGAAGATGGAGCTCCTCATCGACATCCTCGACGTCGGTCCCGAGATTGTGATCTACGACATCAACAACATCGGCATCGACGGCAAGGACCTTGAGGACATCCAGCAGATTATCGACTCGATCCGCACCCCGGAACTGCTCTTCGAGGTCGATCACAAGCAGGGTGTTGTAATCCTTGAGGACGTTCCCGAAGTCCACGAGCGCGTCGAGCAGATCCTCGCCGAGTTTGACCGGCCGGTGCGCCAGGTGCTGATCCAGTCGGAAATCCTGTCCACCAGCTTCAAGCGTGAATTCAGCTTCGGTCTCACCGAGGCTGCCTACGGGATGAACCCCCTTGAGAATCGTGCCGGCGACGGCCAGATGCTCGGGTATAACTTCCTCAACCCGGATCAGGTCTTCCCCAACTTCGTCATGTCCGGCAACACACTTCGTGGTGCCTACGTCAGCAGCCGCGCCCTCGTCCAGTATCAGGCAACCTTTGAGGATTCCTCCACCCGGACACTTCTCCAGCCGCGGCTCCTCGTGAAGAACCAGGAACCATCGGAGGTCTTCGTTGGTAACGAAGTCCCCTACCTGACGACCTTCTTCGATGACCGTGTTGGTGGCGTTGGGCGCACGACCTCCACGCAGAACACCGTTTCAGACGGTCTGACCTTCAATGTCACCCCCTCGATTTCGAACAGCCTGCTCATTGAGCTTGAACTCGATATCAGCAACGACCAGGCGCAGCCCACGACGGCCTCCGATGGGGAGCGAACACGCACCCTGATTGGGAGAAGCCGCCAGAACGTTCGCACGACCCTGCAGCTTCCAAGCGGCCAGACCCGCATGATCGGTGGTTTGATCGACAATACCTCCACGCGGGGGTCCTCGGGCCTGCCCTTCCTGTCGAGCCTTCCCATCATCGGCGCCCTCTTCGGCATGCAAAGCTCCGAGAACGAATCGCGCAACCTGATGATCTTCATCACGGCAACGGTCGTCGACGAGGATGCCGCCGAAAATACCGGTCCTGATGGACGCCGCGGGCGCTCGGTGACCCGCTACGACCGCATCCCCGGCGAATACTTCGTCGAGGAGGAGGCGATCTACGTCGACCCCGATGATACCGGAGAAATCGAGCAACCGACGATGTTCGAGTCGATGGATTCCATGGACATGCTTTCCGGGGAACTTGAGGACGAGGCTGCCATGCTGGAACGTTTCCGCGAATCGCAGCGTGAACGCCGCGCCTCGCAGGAAGAAGACAGCGGAAACTACGTGGCCTCCCGCCCCCTGGGCAGTGCCCGCCTGAATACTGGTGAGGCCCCCGAGCGTCGTCCGCCATCCTCCCAGGGAACTGTCCGCATGGAAACGGCTCCTCCCGGCAGAACACAGGAGAGACGCCCCGGAACCCAGCAGCAACCGCAACAGGGCCAGCAGCAGCAACCGGGTACCGGCAGCAGCAGAACTGAAACCAATTACCAGTAAGTAATCGTGTTCGCCAGAAGACTCCCCATCGATCCCCGAAACCGCGTCCATTCCCGGTTTCGGGGATTTATTTTTTCCGTACCCGTCCTCCTTGCGGCATCCTTCCTGACCCCATCAAGCACCATCGCCCAACCCACCGAGCAACGCCCCTCGGTGGCGGCCGCCGTTGATCGCCAACAAGGAGACAACCTCCTGGAGCAGTTGACGAAGGAGCGGTGGGATATTACCGACGTCTTCGATGAGGAGATCCACCTTTACCTTTCCCAGGAAGAATTCGACCGACTCGGGGAAATGGGGCACTCCGTGCGATGGCTGGAGGACCACACTGTTGAGTGGGTCGAATGGCTCGAAAAGCCCGATGCCCTGAGGGAAAAGTCCCAGTTCTCCTACCCAACCTTCCAGGAAATGACCGACCAACTGAACGATTGGGTCGACGAATTTCCCGGGCTCATCCAGGTCGAATCAGTGGGACAATCGGTTCAGGGCCGGGAGTTGTGGTTCGCCCGCATCACAGGCCCCGACAATGAAGGCCCCGACTTCCGCCCCGTGGTCAGCCATGTTGCCACCATGCACGGCGACGAGATGGCCGGGACACCGCTGGCAATGGATTTCATCGAGCGACTCCTCGCTGGCTACGGCGAGGACGAGGAGATCACCTGGCTCGTCAATAACACGGAAATCTGGGTGATGCCCCTCATGAATCCTGACGGATATGCGGACGGGATTGCTCCGAACTCAAGGCGCAGTAATGCAAACAATATAGACCTGAACCGAAACTTTCCCAGCTGGGCCTGCGGGGACCAGGACACAACGAGTGGTCGCCAACCGGAAACCGTCGCGATCATGGAATGGAGTGCCGCCCGCAACCAGGTCGTCCTCCAGGCGAATTACCATGGCGGGGCGCTGGTCATCAATTACCCCCTTGATGAATGCGCGACCTGCAACACGCAGTGCGGGGGAAGCTACTCGGCGGACGAACCACTCCTGCGCGAGATTGCCCTCGCCTGGGCAAGGCCCAACCAACGTCTGTCAAACAGCACGCGATTCACCGATGGAGTTACCAACGGTGCCGAATGGTATTCCATCTACGGAAGCATGCAGGACTGGCATTTTCGATTCCGGGGAACCGTGGAAGTCACGGTGGAGCTGGACAACAACAAGATTCCCGGTTCAACGCTTCTGGAGCAGATCGTCCTGGAAAACCGCCAGTCAACCATCGACTATACAATGTGGGGCCACCAGGGCCTTCGCGGATACGTCATCAACAACCACGGGGACGGCGTGCCGGTCGCGGCGACAGTCTCCGTGGAGGGAACGGAATTCAACGTCCGGACGGATCCCGTCACGGGAGGCTTCCATCGCCCCCTGCTTCCGGGAACCTACTCCGTCATGATCCAGCCCGAGGACACGGACGACGTCTATACGTTTCGCAATGTTGTTGTGAACGAGGGAATTGCCACACCCAGGACCTTCGCCCTTCACGGCACGGGGTACCTGGATGTGTGGATGATTTACTGACGAAGATCCTCGCCCCGCTTGCGGTAACGGGCGACCACCTTTGACCAGACACCCTGGGTGCGCAGGACGGTCTCGATGGCCTCCCGGGCGGCTCCCTGACCGGCCTTGCTTCTCGTGATGAAGTGCGCCACCTCGATGATGTCGCGGCAGGCACTCTTCGGAGCGACCGCGCATCCGCAAACTGTCATGACCGGCAGGTCGTTGAGATCATCCCCCATGAAGCAGACAGCATCCAAATTGATCCCATGGCGCGAGCAAATTTCCTCCAGCGCGCCCACCTTGTCCTTCACGCCCTGATGAAGTTCACGAATTCCAAGTTCCTCGGCGCGGCGGGTGACGGCACGGCAGGAGCGACCCGTAAGCCAGGCAACATGATACCCCTCCTTCATGATAGCCACCATCCCGGCACCGTCATGGGCGTTGAAGACCTTGGATTCCTCCTCGTTGCCGAGAATGATTCCACCGTCGGTTAGAACACCGTCCACGTCGAAGGCAAACAGGCGGATGGCCTTCATTCTTTCGATGATGTTTCGCTGGGTGATTGGCGGGTTGGGCATGGTTGGCTCCTGCGTTTCATGATGGCAGCACCATGATGGCCAACAGATGGCGACGGCGTCGAGAAGGAATCCACACGACGCTCCAAAACCGGATTTATTGGCTAAAATACCTTTGCGTGTTCCCGTGGCTGACCCTAAGATTGGCGCAATCGCCGTCTCTCCATATTCCAGCCATGGCTGGGTCGGCACCAAAAGCCCGGGACTGAAAACGATGACTACCGAGACCGCAAAGCCCCTTCTGAAACCACCTTTCCACGCCTACGATTTCAATGGTGCCTTCGACGAAATGTTCCAGGAGGACGGCACACCCCGCACCCATTACGAGCAAATTTACCAGAAAATCCTCGGGTTTTCCCCCGAGGAACTCGCCCACCGCCAGCGTGCCGCCGATCTCTCCTTCCTTCACCAGGGTATTACCTTCACCGTCTACGGCCGCGAGGAGGGCACCGAGCGCATTTTCCCCTACGACCTGATGCCACGCATCATTCCCGGCAGCGAATGGAAACGGGTCGATGCGGGCCTCAAGCAGCGCATCACCGCCCTCAATCTTTTCCTCAAGGATGTCTATCACGACGGGAAGATCCTCAAGGACAAGGTTGTCCCCGCCGAATTGATCAGAAGCTGCAAGCAGTACCGCCCGGAAATGGAGGGGGTGCATATCCCCCTCGACAGGTATATCGCCATCGTCGGCACCGACCTCATCCGCGACGACGAGGGGGAATACCGCGTCCTGGAGGACAACCTCCGGGTGCCATCGGGCGTGTCCTACATGCTCGGCAACCGGACGGTGATGAAGAAGGTCTTCCCCGTCCTCTTCAGGGAATACGCCGTCCGCTCCATCGACGATTACGGTCGTGCCCTCCTCGCCACGATGGGAACCCTGGCACCGGAACCGATCCGCAACCCAAACATCGTGGTCCTCACGCCGGGTGTCTATAACTCCGCCTACTTCGAGCA
>JAFIGB010000255.1 GCA_020831705.1 Candidatus Sumerlaeia bacterium
CTGCCGTGAAGATCAAATGCTTCAATTGCTCGGAGATGTTCAACTCGCCCCTCGTTGAGGATGGGGAACAACTCACCTGCCCCCTGTGTGGCGCCCCGAATGTCATTCATCATGGCATGATCAGTTTTGGGACCAGCGATACGGACAGCGAATTGAATGGCCAGCCGGTCCCAAACCCCAGCAGTGGCGATGTGGCCATTCCGGGCGCCGTCCCGGGTTCGGCGACCGCCCCAACGATGGACCTGCACGAGGAGCAGACAATGGTCCTCGGGGCTGCTGCTGCCTCCCCGCAGTCTCATCAGCAGGATATTCATGAGGAGCAAACCATGCTCATGGGGGCAGGTGCGTCTTCTCCACCAGCCCCCACCCAGCAAGACATTCACGAGGAGCAGACCATGTTCCTCTCCTCCCCGCCCCCCGCTCCCCCACCAACAGGGGGGAAAGGGGGTGGAGCGTCGGAGGATGATTATGTCCCCTTTTCCGGTGACGATGCTCCGACACTTCCTGTCAGCCGCGACAATGCCACCGACCCAACCATGGCCCTCCCGGATCAGGCACCAACCCTGCCCATTTCCTCCCCAGCAGGAACCGGGGTTACCAGCCCGATTCCAACCAGTGAGGAAGTCACGGCACCCACTCCCGAAAAACGGAAGGAGCCAAGTCGCCCCCCCACCAGCGGCGTGGAGCCCTCTGTGGCCCTTGAGGGGAAAACCCTTGGCGGATACAGGATCAAGAAACGTCTCGGTGCCGGTGGCATGGGGGCCGTTTATCTGGCCGAACAACTCAATCTCGATCGCGATGTGGCCATCAAGGTCCTCCCGGCAAAATATGCCAGCGACCCCTCCTTTATCGCCCGCTTCACCCGGGAAGCCCTCAGTGCCGCCCAACTGAATCATCACAATATTGTTCAGGTTTATGACATTGGAAACGAGGGGGACATCCATTTCATCAGCATGGAGTATGTCAAGGGGCGCGACCTCGGCCACATGGTGCGTAAGGACGGCAAGCTCCAGCCCGAGGATGCCGCCAGTTACGTCCTTCAGGCGGCCCGTGGATTGGAATACGCCCACCGCCACGAGATTGTTCACCGCGATATCAAGCCCGACAACATGATGCTCAATGAGAACGGTATCGTCAAGATTGCCGATATGGGCCTGGCCAAGATTCGGGGACACCGGGAGGCCTCCGTGGGTCTTTCCGTTCCCGGGTCGGCGGAGGCGCTCCGCGAGCAGGCCTACGGAGAACTGACCGGTGTTGAAATGGCCATGGGAACACCCGCCTTCATGGCGCCGGAGCAGGGTCGCGATGCCAGCACCGTGGACCACCGCGCCGATCAGTATTCTCTGGGATGCACCCTGTATTACCTCATTGCGGGGAAGACACCTTTCTCGGGCAAAACCTCCTTCGAGATCATCAGCCAACACCAAACGGCCCCGGTCATTCCGCTGGAAAGTATCGTCCGCAATGTTCCCTCTGAACTGAGCTTCATCATTCAGAAGATGCTGGCGAAGGATCCCGAAGAGCGCTATGAAACCCTCACGGGTGCCATTGATGCGCTGGAGGATTATCTCGGAATTTCCGCCGAACCGGGAATGTATACCCCACGGGACATTCATGTCGCCATTCTGGAAAAGGAACTGGCGGGATTCCATGGCATTGGCGCCCGCAAGCTCGCCCGCCTTGTTCCGATGGTGTTCAACCTGACCGTCATCGGCATGGCAGTCCTGGGGCCGATCGCTCTGGGAGCAATGGGCCTCTCGGGCGGTGGATTCCTTTTCGCCGCATCCCTCGGCCTTCTTCTGCTGACCCCGTTGTTTTCCTTCCTCATCAATGGGTTCATTACCCGCACGTACTTCTTCCGCCGCGCCCGGGGACTCGTTTTCGGAACCAGCCTCAAGGGTTGGGGGATGATCCTGGGAGGGGGTATTCTCGGCCTGCTCGCCCTGTACTTCACCGGGCTGCTGATTCCCTGGATCGTAGTATCCTTCGTCGCGGCCGGTCTGGCTGCTGCCTGGCAGTTCCTCCACCTCAAACCCCTTCGCCAAAAAGAGGCACCCCATCTTGAAGCAACACGCCAGATGCTCAAGGAACTTCGTATTCGTGGTGTTGCCGAGGAGACCATCCAGGACTTTGTCTGCCGCTTTTCCGAGGAACGGTGGGAGGAATTCTTTGAGGCCATTTTTGGCTACGAGGACATGATTAACCAGCGGGCACGTTCGATCCACCTCGACAAGGTTAAGCCGCGCAAGCGCCATGCAACGTGGCGTGACCCCATCGCCCGATGGATGGACGATGTGGAAGAGGCCCGGCGGCGCGAGCGCGAAAAGCGCCAACTCGCCAAGGCGGAAAAGCAGCGCCTCAAAGCGGAGGGTGTCTCCGATGCCGACGCCGAGAAGCAGGCCTTTTCCCTCGCCAGCAAGGCCGTCGACGATGGCCTGCTGAAGGAAACGGCGATTCTTCCTGCAGCCTCCCGGTCGGACGTTCGCAAGGCCAACAAGGAGCGCGAAAAGCTCGCCGCCGACCTCCACAAGTCAGGCAAGCGACGCCTTCCCAGCCCCAACTTTCTCTACCGCTTCGCACGGTTCCTTGCCGGGGCCGTTGTCTTGGTGGGAGCCGTGATCCCCATCGCTGGAATGTGGGACACGCTGCCTGCCATCGCCCAGGGGCTGATGAACCAGTATTACCGCCTGAGCATGATCGAGGGAGCCGCTTTTGGGGCCACGTTTTATGCCCTCGCACCGGGTATAGCCCTGCTCATCTCGGCGTTTTCCCGCCGGATCCTGTTGCCCACCCTGATTGTTCTCGCTGCGATTGTGTCGGTGGCCTCTGTTGCGGTGATGGCCCTGAATCCATCACCAACCATTACAGCCGCCCAGATGTCCTTTGCAGGGGCGGGGGCATCGGTTGTACTTTTGTTGCTGTTGCTGTTCACCCGAAACCGACGACGGGAATTCTAACGGAGCCACAACCTGACCCATGGACGAACTGGAAAAAGGGGCGGAAATTCCCGGTACGGGAAACTGTATCCTCATGGAGCAATTGGCTGCGGAACCATGGGGAACCGTGGAGCGCGCCACCCACCCCGTCCATGGTGATGTATTGCTGGTTCGCTATACATCGGAGGAGGGGAAGCGCCTCTTTGCCGAGGCACAACCCGGACTGGGCAAATGGAAGTCCACCCGCGAAAATAACCTTTGCGAGCACCTTCTTTCCATTCATGAAATACATGGCGAGAGCGAAACACCCTACCTCGTCGTGGAGGATGGGGGCGGCAGACCCATCGAGGATCCCTCCATTCTTGAAGGGGAAATTCCCCAGGCCCCCGTTGTCTTTTGGGAGTGGGCGAACCGCGCCATTGTGGAAGCCCATGATTGCGACTTCCCCCATATCGGCATCAACGCCCTGACCCTCTTCGCCACTGGAAACGAGGATTCCCCCTACCGGATCCTCCCCATCGCACCCGGAGCACGCAAGCACGCCTCCCTCGTCAATGGTGGTCTATACATCCCCCCCGAGATAACCTCCGACACGGCATTGGATGAACTGAACCCCGATTCCTACGCCATCGCCCTGATGACCGCC
>JAFIGB010000276.1 GCA_020831705.1 Candidatus Sumerlaeia bacterium
CGCTGTCACGGTATTCGGTTCGGGCAGCAGCTATACAGCCAGCTATACGGTTCAGGCGGGGGACTCCGGTCCCGCCGGTGTAATCATCAGCGACTTCGCAGACCAGGCAGGCAATGCGGGAAGTACTGTAAGTGCCACCACGGACGCATCCTCGGTCACCATGGATACCACGGCACCGACGCTGGACACGGTCACCATCGCCAGCAACAATGCAATTGCATCACTCGCCCGGGCAGGCAACATCATCAACGTTTCCATCACGGCGAGCGAGGCGATCAGCCCACCCACCGTGACGATTGCTGGCAATGCCGCCACAGTGACCGGATCGGGCGCCATCTATACAGCCAGCTATATGGTACAGTTGATGGACACGGGCGCCGCCGCCATCGTCATCACCGACATTGCGGACCTCGCAGGCAATGTCGGAAGTTCTGTAAGTGCCACGACGAACAGTTCCTCGGTCACCATGGATACAACACCCCCAACCATCAACTTCCGCAATCCCGGCAGCGGAGCCACCATCGTCTCCCTGGATAGCATCGTGGTTACCTTCAACGAGGCGGTTACCAACCTGAACGCCGGGCAACTTTCGGTGAACGGATCACCTGCCACCTCGGTGACGGGTTCGAATCCCTTCACCTTCAGTGGGTTTGCCACGCCCAACTTCGGAACGGTCAACGTGGCCCTGATCGCCGGTAACACCAGGGATGTGGTGGGAAATGCTTTTGTCGGCAATTCGTGGAGTTATCAGGCGGAGGCCGTTTCCCTCACCATCACCAGCACCATGGCGGAGGATTCCGTCCTCCGATCCCAATTCCAGACATTGACATTCACCTTTGCCAAACCAGTGGCAGGCTTCAACTCGGGCATGGTTGCAGTAACTGGGGCCAGCAAGGGGACGTTCACAGGGTCGGGGTCTGTCTATACACTGTTATTGGATAACAGCGGGGGGCTGAATGAGGTGGAGGTTGCCGCCAAATTCCCCCCGGATTTCCCCGGCCTCGCCACCTTCTCCAACTTTTATCAGGATATATGGCCAATCACGCTCCCCGGGGGTGTGCGCATGGACCTGTACCGTATCCCGGCGGGGAGCTTCATGATGGGCTCACCAGAAAGCGAACCCGGACGTGGTACCAATGAGAACCAGTTTGAAGCCTCATTTAGTCAGGACTTCTACATGGCAAAAACCCTGGTAACGCGGCAGCAGTGGGAGGCATTGCAGTCCCTGCCAGCGCCACAATCGTTCACCGGGCCACCGACCCTTCCGGTACACAATGTCTCCCATAATGACATCCAATCCTGGTTGGTGGCGTTTAACAATCATATCACCGAACCGTCGGCATTTGGCCTCCCCACAGAAGCGCAGTGGGAGTACGTCGCCCGCGCGGGAACAACGACCCGTTTCTACTTCGGCGACGGAATAAGCGCCATTGATGACGAGTGCGCCCTTGGCGGCGAGCGGGAGGACAATATGTGGTTCTGTGGGAACACCTCCAGCCTCATGGCCGTCGGCACGAAGGGTCCAAACCCCTGGGGCCTTGATGACATGCACGGCAACCTCTCGGAGTGGGTCCGTGATTGGTTTGCTCCCTACCCGGAAGAACCCATGACCAATCGCTTTATCAGTCAACTGGTCCCCTACCCGTTAGCTCCTGGTATAGATATAATTTACCCCTTCCGTATGGTCCGGGGTGGTGCTTGGAACAGCCACGCCCGTGCCTGCAGATCAGCCCATCGTGTGTCCAAATCTCCTGAGACTCGGGATAGCAACACCGGGTTCCGTATCATCGGCGTGCGATAGAGCTGGCCTTCCCTTTGTATATAGAACCATCGGCCGGGGGCATTTGCTTCCGGCCTTTTTTTATGTGCGCCAGACATGGCGCGACTTTCTGGAGGTGAACGTCCTCTCCAGGCCGTAACGACCGGAACAAGTAGCCGGAGGCAAAGGGCACCAAGCCGAAAATATGTTGGCCTCCCTGTTTATCGAAACAACCATTGGTGGGTTTTCACGCCAGAGACCAGGAGGATGATCATGGTGGCGAAGATGGAGATTGCCTCGGGAATCCTCAGCTTCATTGTTGGACCAACAATGAAGAGCCATTCGTATATCAGCAGGCCAGTTATGGGAGCGAAGGCAACAAACAGGGATGTATAGATTCCAATCATGACGATCCGGCGCACATTACCAAGGATGGGCTTGGGACGCGTTTGCAGGATGGGACCCTGGGGGTCGGTCTGGTCGTTGCCCATGTCCTCGAAGATATACGAAAGGTCGGAAGCCCGCTCCATCAGCAGAATCCCCGCCGTAACGATCATGGTGATCAAACAGATTAAGGTCACGCCAATGGGTTGGCCAATGCTTCCGACGGCGTAAAGCAGTGCCTCCAACCGTCCCCCGCGAAGCGATGGAATGTCCAGGGTGGGATCGCTTCCGAAAATGGCGAGATAGGCAGTGCCGAGGAGAACGTAGAGGGAGAACATGGCGGCAGAGGTTAAAAAGAGGGTGAGCAGGGATACACGCAGCCACCCCTTGTCGAATTTTTCCCAATTGTCGTCATTGCAGTGACGCCAGCAAAGAATGGCGGTCCCGCCTCCCAGAAGAAGGACACCTCCGCTTACCACCCTGACAACGGGATGAAATACAATTGCGAAAATGAGATAGGTGACCATCACCGCCACGTACAGGAAGACCAGTGTGCCCATTACCCAGGCAATGAGTAAGGAGATAAAGTTGCGTATTGCGCGAATCAATGGAGTCACCCCGCGAGGTCGACGGAAAAATCTCTCAACAGGTAGCCAGCTATTCCAGGTTGATCAAGGGGAATGGGGCGCGGGAAGGAGCAGCCCGGAGGGGGGCATTTGGGGCAAGCCTCGCAGGTGTTTTATTTTGTCTTGCCCTGTTGAGCATCCGGGTGGGTGACTTGGGTTATTGAAGGGCGACAATTTTTTTATTTGGAGCATTTCTCCCATGAATGAATATATCACGGTATTGAAAAAATACGCCGTTTTTACCGGTCGGGCGCGCAGGCGGGAATATTGGATGTTTATTCTGGTTCATGTCTGCATCACCTTCCTTTTGGGGATGCTTGAGGGAATTCTGGAATTCGGTGATTTATTGTCTGTGATATACGCCCTTGCTGTACTGCTTCCCAATCTTGCGGTGCTGGCCCGTCGCCTTCATGATATCGGGCAGAGCGGGTGGTGGATTCTCATCGGGCTCGTGCCCTGTATTGGATGGATTGTTATCCTGTTTTTCACGATTCAGGAAGGCACACCCGGAAAAAATGAATACGGACCCAATCCCAAGGAAGTGCCCCAAGCTCCGTGATCTGTCATGGTGGGGATTTTTGAGGCAACGGGGTTTTGCCCCACCACCCTCATACGATTTTTCAGTTCCATCCTTGACAGGGAGTTGGGTCTCTGGAAGCCTTGTAATTGATAAAAGAGGAGGCTGCCATCATGCCGAACGTACAAACACTACTCGACAGAAAAGGCAGGGATGTCGCCACGATTCACGTGGAGGGGACTGTCCTTGATGCGGCGCGGAAGATGAATGAGCTGCGCATCGGTGCCCTTGTCATTGTCGACGATCAGGATCGTCTTGCAGGGATTTTCACGGAACGCGACATCCTCACCCGCATTGTCGCAAAGGAAATTCCACCCTCCGAGGCCATTGTCGGGGATTATATGACCACAGATCCGGTGACCACGGGGGCTGATGCCACCTTGGATGAATGCGGACGTCTCATGACAACCAGACGCGTGCGCCACCTGCCCATCGTTGAAAACAAAAAGGTGGTGGGCCTTGTCAGTATTGGCGACTTGACGCGCCATGAAATCGAAACCCGTGAACAGACCATCCAGGATTTGAAGGATTACATGTACCGCGGTTGAAACCGGTCAGGCGGTTTGCCGCAGGTCGATTCCCATTTCCGCCATCGCACCACCCGCCTCGGATTGGATGCTGGTCATCCCCGAATGCGATGGGACGGGTGTCGGATGCCCCAATGGGGTGGAATCCCAAAACCCGGGGCAAAGGCATGCAGCGTGCCGCCCCGGGTCTTTTGACGGCCCGTGGAAGGCACCCCGAAGGGTGGTGCGATGATCCTAAAACTCCAGCCGTTCCCATCGCCTCAACCCAATGCGCAGGGGGAGGTAGATCACCATGGCATGGAAGAGAATCATGGTGGCGTAATACGGAAAGGACCACACGGTCTGGAAGGTGTGAATCCCGACGCCGATTTCAGTGAGGACAATGGGCAGGGCCAGGGCGATGACGCTGATCCCAATGTAGGCGAGGGAAAGGAGGACGTTGAGGGTTCCGCCGACGCCGTTGGCAATGCGGGCGGGATTGTCCTCCTTGAAGTCGGGGAGCATGGCACCAATGCCGACACTCATGCTCGTCAGGCCCGTGCTCATCACCACAATGGCAACCATTGAAACCAGGTAGAAGGCGAGGGATAATTCGAGGATCCTGCTGGAGATGGCGACCAGTGGCGTGGAGATGGCCAGGCAAAGGAGAAGGCAAAGGGCGAACTTTTGCCAGACAATGCGGGTGCGGGGGAGCGGTGCGAGGCCGACGGTCCAGAAGCCACGCCCCTCAAGGCTGAGAAGTGGATAGACAAAGCGTGTCGTGAGGATCGACATGATAAAGCAGGTGGCGGCGAGGTTGAAGAACGAGAGGAGGTTCTTCCAGTCCGCCACGACGACCTCCAGTGAGCTGCTGTACCGGGTCGAGTAGCCAAGATTAGCCACGAATATAATCATCAGCCCGAAGAGGACAACGAGCTGGGTCCACTGGGACGGATCCCGCCAGAAGCTCTTGAGGTCCTTACTGATCAATCCGGCGGTGGGGGAGGGGAAGGTTTTCTCCAGGCCCCGGTCGATATAGCGGAAGGGGGATATACGGGCGTTGCTGTCGACCTCCTTCATTGCGGCATCCCGCGACAGGCACCATCCCCGGTAATAGAGCGGCGGCACGAGCCAGCGGCACACTTCGAAGAGAAAGAGGGCGGTGGCTGTCAGCATGCCGAGCCAGTAGAGGAACTGCCCCAGGTCGATGTCGTTGGGGTTGGCGGGGGCGATGGACTGGAGGGCGCTCAGGAGCCACGCACTCGGCAGGAACGGCGAATTCCCGATGGCAAGGGCGTTCATGATCTGGAGGAGATCCTGCTGGTTGGCGGTGGCCAGCAGGCGCCCGATCCCGGTGACACGGGAAAGTATCAGCGCGGCGATAATGGAAAGCACACCAAGGCCGATGCACAGCGTTCGTGTCTTGCGCGCCGGGAGGAGCGAGGTCACGAGCATCGTCATGATTGCCCCAATGGTGGCGGGAATCGTCAGGAAGGGTATAATCAGGAGGATGATCAGCGGGTAATAGAACCAGGGTGCGCCGCGCTCGATGCCGAAACTGAGGAAGAGGGGAAGACAAAGGAGCGCAAACGCCCACGAGCTATACACAATGGACTCAAAGAGCTTTTGGCGGAAGATGGCCTTCCTGCTGACGGGGAGCGCCATCAGGAATTCCACCTCGCGGGATATATACGTGGTGGAAAGGGTGATGATCAGGTTGGAGAACAGGAGCATCGCGAAGAAGATCAGGAACACGAGGCCCACAAGGCGGTCCATGAGCGGGGCGCCGAAAAGGGGCTGCATCATCAACCAGGAGAAGATGAAGCGGAAAATCAGGGTGCCGCCACCGAAGAGGAAGAAGGTCAGGCCGAGGCCGACCACCAGGTGGAGGTACATGTGCTGGCGCATGTTGCGAATGGCGTTGTCGGCGATGCGCCACTTGGTCCTCGAAATCAACGAGGCATGACGGGCCTCCAGGGTGGTGTCATTGAGCTGCTTCGGAGGCTCGTCGATGATTGTATCAGCAGGGGCTGTCTGGATGCCGTTTCCCATCCGGTCATTCATCCCTTTCCGGTGCCCTGGGCGGGTTCCTGTGCAAAGGGCGATTCGCTGTCGTCGGTAACGCCGTCGCGGGTCAATTCGAGGAAGAGATCCTCCAGGGTGCCCTCGCGGGCCATGTCAGTCCTCAGCTCATCCACCGACCCCAGGAAACGCAGCTTCCCGTTGGTGATGATGCCGACGCGGTCACAGAGTTCCTCGGCAATGGCGAGGAGGTGGGTGGAGAGGAAGATGCTGTTGCCTTCAGCGCAATACTGGCGGAGGTAATTCTTAAGCGTCCTTGCGGACTGGGGATCGAGGCCGACCATGGGCTCGTCCACCACCAGGAGCCGTGGCTTGTGGAGGAATGCAGCACTAAAACAAAGTTTCTGGCGCATTCCAAAGCTGTAATTCTCGATGAGATTGTCCGCCGATCCGATAATGCGGAAGGCGGTGAAATACTTCTCGATGGCCTCGTTGATTTCCTTCTTGGGGATCTCGTATAGATTCCCGACGAAGTGCATGAAATCGCGGCCGCTCAGTTTCTCGTAAAGATACGGGGTGTCGGGTATATACCCGATGAGGCGCTTTGCATCGAGGGGATTCTTCTCGATGTCCCAGGGGCCAACAATCGCATGCCCCCTGGCGGGGCGGAGCAGGCCGGTGATGATCTTGATTGTGGTTGTTTTCCCGGCACCGTTGGGGCCGAGAAAGCAGAAGAACTCCCCCTCGGGTACGTGAAGGGAAAGGTCGTCGAGGGCGAGGAACCCATCGTAGTCCTTCGACAGGTTTTCAAGTCGGAGCATGAAGCAATCGTCCTTCCGTGGATCCTTTGAATTCGTGTCTATTCACTGGTGGAACCTCCACCCATTCCGCCGGGGAGCCTGCCGCGAAGTCCACGGCCAAGCATCGACATCAGGTTAACCCCCTCGAAGATTTCCCCGGTGCTTTCGCCAACAACATCAGTGGGCGAGATCTTCGGGGACTTGAGGACGAAATTCAGGTCCGGGTATTCCTTCTCCAGGTCCCATGGGTCCTTGCGAATCATGACAATGCGGGGACCGGAATCACTCCCCACGCCGGAACCGGTCGGCCCCATGATGGGAATTTCACGGCGAAGGACGTCGCCGTTGTCATCGACCATGACGGTTGTTTTCAGCGAACCGATGCGGATTTCCACATTTCTCATACGTTCGTCCTCGCCCTCGTCATTGACGAAGGTCGTGGAATCGACCCATTCCACCTCGGCGCGCCCCGACCCGCCCCCCATCAGGGGATCGTAAAGATCAATGGAGTACACCACGCCCTCGCTGAGCATGTCGCCGCGAAGCATGGGGGTGACCGAGTCGATCATGGTGACCGGTCGCATCATGGATTGGGTGAGATACTGGACCGAATCGCCGCGCTTCATGCGCAGGTTCATGTTCTGGTTGCGAATGAGTGCGAGGACTTCGATGGCCTCGTCGGAAAGTTCCCCGTCGGCGAGGGCCTGGGCATTGGGCATGCCGCCCCCCGGGGAACCCATGGCGCCGACCATGCGGGCTGCCTGGACTTCCAGTCGGCTGTTCAGCGAGGCGGCGGTCAGGAGGCGACCGGAAATGAAAGGCGTGCGGAGTTCCATGTGGCCGAGGATGGCGTATTCGTCGGCCTCTTCGTGGCGCTCGGCCACGGTGCGCATGGCGCCAAGGGGCATGTCGCCCAGGCGGACCTCGAACCACTCATCCTGTCCTGCCCAGCTGTCGACAAGGATGCGGTAATCGACCTCGATTCCGTCGCCCTTCGCCAGGCTGGGAATGATGTGGTCGCGCACCAGCAGGGACATCATTGCGACAAAAAAGCAGACGATAAACGCTGATTGCAGGATTCTTAGCAACGGCAACACCCTCCTTTGGTGTCTCTCATTTCCCTACAGGCGAAACCCGGGCCACACCGGAATGCGCTTGCCATCAGGGGGGTGCAGGCCGTTTCCTAGTCTCGTCGGTGCCGGGCCTTCCCGCTCCCAATTTCTCATCCGATGAAATGCTCCCATGGCCAAGCAGAAACCCACCGATCGTGATCTTTATCTCAAGTTTTCCCGCCCCTCGAATAATTGCCTGCTGTGCAATGTGCCCCTCAATATTGAAGGGGCGCACCCCACCCTTCTTGAAGTAGGCGGTCGCGAGGAGGCCATCCGCAAGGACTTCTGCCCCGATTGCTGGAACAAAAAAGACCAGCAAACCTACTTCTCCTTCTGGGTCACCAATCGCGTCAACAAGCCCACGGCGAAGGAACGCCGCCTCGCCAAGTCCGAGCGCAACGAGGCCCTTTGGCGCCTCTTCTCCGCCCTTCACGCCAGCGAGGGCGACGACCTCGCCCCCCAGCTGTTCCTCCTCGCCCACCTCCTGATGAAGTACAAGGTTCTTACCTTCACGGGATCCCGCGATGGCATGCTCGAATTCACCCACCCCAAGCTTGGGGAAACCTTCATGGTCGAGGATCTTCCCCTCGATTCCACCGACTTCGTGGCCATCCATCAACAAATCGAAGGGCAGGTTCTCGATTACGCCCCCGAGGAGTCCCCTGCCGAAGAGCAGGCCATCGTGGGTGACGACGAGGAAAACCCCGCCCAGACCTAATGCCCCAAGGGGGGACACCTTTTTCATGGGAATGTTGCAGAAACTCCGAAAGGACAAGGGCTGGATTCTCATCCTTGTGGCAGCGCTTGTGCTCATGGTGTTTCTCGGGCGGGCGCTGTGAACCCCCTCGACCGGCTTCGCTACAATCGCCGCCAGCGTCTTGAAAATCTTGCCGGTGTCCTTGTCCCCTGGCTTCTCGTCCTCGTCGGATATCTCGGTGCCCATCTTCTTATCGACGAATTGTCACGCCATGAGCGGGTGATGCATCTGGCAACGATTCAGGTTCTCGTTTTGCCCGTCGTCATGGGGTACGTGATCCAGCTGACATCGATCCGGCGGTTCGAGAACCTCCTGCGCCGCATCCCCTGGGATGAAATGCGGCTGACACTTCTCACGGGTCACGAACTCCACCAGTGGGCCGCCCAGCGTTGGGCGCGCTGCCATGTGGTTGCCTTCCTGATTACCTTCCTCATCGTTTGGGCGGCGATTCTTTGGGACAGCTGGGAGGTGGTGCCCCGTTTACCCCTCCTTCTCCTGCTCCTTGCCGCTCTTGTTGGAACCCCGCTGCTCCTCGTGGTGTCGGTCAATATTGGGTTCCACCATTTGCTCCGCCCCGGAGTGGGTTACTTCCGTGCCCGCGCCATTGCCTTTGCCAATCTCACCGGTCGCTGGGGGCTCCTGCTGGGGGCGATGGCCCTCCTGTGGTTTGTTATCGATCTGGACTCCTACATGGGCCGGCAGATGGTCTATCAACCGTCGACCTGGCTCATTGGGGGTGCCCGCATCCTGCTTTGGGTGCTCCTGATCGTCATGTTTCTTTCTGTGGCGCGGTTTGTTGCCGGGATGGTCCGGGGCTCCGGGAGGGTCATCGAGCGGTTCGACCGTGCTCTTCAGGAGGAATGGTAGTCGAAAAACCCTTTCCACCCCGCCCCCTTTTCCCCAACGGTTTCCCCCATGGAACTGCCGCCCCTGACCCTTGTCATTCCAGTCTACAACGAATTGAAGGCGATCGATGCTACCATCGAGCGTTGTGAAAGACTTTTGGAGAACCTCCCCGCGGGATCCAATGTCCTGCTGGTCGATGACGGCTCCACCGACGGAACCCGGGAAAGACTCGCCTCCCTGAAGGATTCCCCGGCAATTCAGGCGATTTTTCAGCCCCGCAATCGCGGCTACGGCGCGGCCCTCAAGCGGGGAATCCTCGCCGCACGCCACCCCGTCATTGCCATCTGCGACGCCGACGGGACCTACCCGATGGAGAAAATCCCCGGGTTTCTCGAGTCCATGATCTCCAACGACGCCGCCATGGTGGTCGGTGCCCGCAAGGCCGGGGAAACACCGCTGGTACGCCGCCCCGCCAAGGCATTCCTTCGGTGGTTGGCCCAACACCTCACCGGCGAGCGGATTCCCGACATGAACAGCGGACTGCGGCTTTTTTACCGCGACGATGCCCGCCGCCTCTTCAACCTCCTGCCCGACGGATTCAGCTTCACCACCACCATCACCATGGCCCTGCTCACCGAGGGCCGCGAGGTGCTCTTCCGCCCCATTCGCTACCGGGTGCGGGTGGGAAGCTCCAAAATTCGCCCCATCCGCGACACCGCCAACTTCCTCATGCTCATCTGTCGCACCGCTCTGGCCTTCAACCCCATGCGGGTTTTTGGGCCTGCCGGTTTTTTCCTCACCGCCGTTGGGTGTGTGCTCCTTCTACTCCGCCTCGTCCTTGACAAACCCTTTGGCGTGGCCACCACCATTGCTTTTCTGGTTGGCGGGGTGCAGCTCCTTGCCCTCGGATTGCTCGCCGACCTCGTCAACAGGCGGGGAAACCAACCCCCATCAGGGAACAATGCCACCTGACGAGTGGCCCGGTTTTCGCACCCAACAACCAGCCGGGAATATCTCCCGACCTTCCAGATAGTGGAGCCACCCAATGAGTGATCAATGGAATAAACCCGATGAGCCCGGGGAAGACAAAGGCGAAAAGAAGGAAGAACATTCCGCCAGCGACCCCTCCCCCGAGGGATATACAGCCGACGCCGGGGCCATCCGCGAGGATGAGGAGCACAACGACGCCCTGTCCGAGGATACCTCGCCCCATACACCCCTTTCCTTCTCCACCCTGAAGCCCAGGGAAGAAGAGAAAAAGGAGGAGTCCAAGGCCGGCACCCCGGCGGCTGCGGAACAGAACCCACCCATGCCGCCGCCCCTCCC
>JAFIGB010000277.1 GCA_020831705.1 Candidatus Sumerlaeia bacterium
AAGGAAGAGGTCACGAGTTCGAATCTCGTCAGCAGCTCCACTTTTTTTCCCTCCCTCCCATCCCACAACCCATAATTCCCATGATGCCAGCCTGTTGCGCTCCCTGGTTTTTTGGGGTGTTCAGGCCTTTGCGCCTCGGGCATCAGTAATTGTATGTGTAAACTTAGTGTCGACTTGCTTAAATCAAAAATATAATTGACTTGGCTGAGATTGTCGGGAAAATAGCATCGACCATCGCTCGAGGTAAATTATTACTCCTCTTAGTTCTCGGCGATTGTTGTTGTGAGCGCCCGTGTGGGCGTGGTGGCGGCGCGTTGGCCGACACCAACGCATTCCCGATATTCAGGTAAAGAGAGACATGACCCAACGAATTGAGACCCCCCATTTTTCCCGTGGTCTGAACCGCTCCGTGCGGTTGGCTGCCAGTTTTTTGTTCAGCGTATCCGCCCTGGCCTTTCTGCCGGGGTTTCTTCATGCTGAGGGTCCGGACAAGGACTTCAGTACGGCGGGAATTTCCACTCCCGGGACCACGAATTATGCCAATTATGGCCCCCTTTGGGATACTAAACGCACTGTCGTTCCCTCTGAATCACCTTCCCGGATGGTCGGTCCCGGTCTTGATTTGGAAAATGGGTTCCTCTATTATGGCTTGGGGACCGCGGGATTTGACAGAAACGCCGTGGTGAGACTTTCCATTGGCCGTGGTATGGAAGAGCCAGAGGTGGTGGATTTTTATGAACACCCTGCGGGTGGTGGGCTGGGAAATCGGGCGCAAGCTGGGGCGCTCGACCCTGTTCGTGGTCATTATTATTACATTGATGCAACTGCGTTCATTGGAAACCGATTCATAAAAATCAACGTGGGCGATGGAAGTCAGCCGATGGAGAGAGTTGGCGACTTGTGGATCACGGAATTTCCCAATGGGACATTTGAATCTTCCTACATGGCGATCGATCATGTTCGTGGGTTTATGTACATCACCGATGGCGTTACCCCCGGAAGGGTCGTCCGGGTGGATGGAGGCGAGGGGAGTGCTCCACCCATCGTGGTGGATACGTTGACGCTCCCTTCCGGTTATGGTGTTGTCGGCAAGATGCTTCTGGATACCGAGGGGGGATATGGATACTTCATAACGCATAACGCCACCATTGCTCCAGTCGCGGACAAGTTGCTGGTGAAAGTCGCCCTTGGTACTTCCACCGAGCCCCCCATCGTCTTGGGTTATGGGGCAATTCCGTCCATTTCAGGGACAATAAGAACCGGTGAGATCGATCCCCAAGGTGGGTTTGCCTATTTCGCAACGAATGCAAACGGGGCCAACATAGTAAAGGTAGCCCTTGGTGAGGGGAATGCCGCCCCCGAATTTGTGGGTACAGTGACGGAACCTTGGAATGGTCCGGTGACGTTCCCACTTTCGAGTGCCATTCTTCCCCAATCCGATGTCCTGGTGTTCACTGCGCAGTCGTCCGAAAGTATGGTTGTCTATAATACGGGTGAACCCGATTCTGTTCCCGATGTCCAGGGTTATTACACGATTGATTATCATTCCTTTTTTAACTCCGTGGTCAATCCCACCAATGGGATAGCCTATTTTAGCTCGAGGACTGGTTTTGGCGACCAGATGGCCGTTCGAAGCATTGCCCTTGCCCGCGCTGGAAGTGTCTTCGCAACGCGGATGACGATGCCGGTGGATGGCATGGTGGAGGATATGCGTCTATACAGCCATTATGCGGATGGAAATGTGCGGCTGGCGATTTATGATGATGCCGAGCCGAAGAATCTCCTCTGGCAGTCCGATGAGGTGGCCAACGCCATCACGGACGGTGAGATTGTCATCCCCGTGAGTGAAGGATTCCCCGGGTCCCTCGGTTTGCAGGCGGGCACCTATTGGCTGGCCTGGCAGGTGGATTCCCTTTACCGGGTGCCGAGCATGGCGGGCACGACTTCCACGTCGAATGCCTTCTTTTACCCCCATGGGTTCGGTCCCGCCCCGGAAACCATTGCCCAGTCCGACCTGATTCCCCACACGGAAAGCTGGTCGAACCACATCACCTTTACACCGGCAGACCTGACACCACCGATTTCCACGGTCACTGCCCCCGTTGCGGCGACGAATCAGCAGGAGATCACTCTCTCCTTCACCGTCTCTGATGACAACTCGGGCGTCAGTTCGACGAGTCTATACGTTCTTGCCCCCGGTGCCACCGAGTATGTGCTGGTGGATACCGCGACGGGTGAAAGCGGGAGCTTTGGTTACACCATGAATGTCGGGGATGGTGAGTACGGTTTCACGACAATCTCAACGGATATCGCCGGTAATGTGGAGCCATTCCCCACTTCACCAAAAGTGACAGTAACCCTCGACACGGCTCCGCCAACGGTTGTCATTGTTGCCAATGAAACAGGCTTTCTGCCGGGCGCAGCGGATGCCGTCACGATTACCTTCGACAAGCCAGTGGTCGGGTTTGCCCTGGGGGCTCTCTCCCTCGCCCATGAAGGTTCCCCGGTTTCCCTTGTCTCAGCGGTGCTGAATGGTTCCGGGGCGGATTACTCTCTTGATCTTTCCGCGATCACCCAGCCGGATGGTGACTATACACTGACACTCACAGCGAGCGGTTCGGGTATTGAAGACACACTCGGCAATGTGATGGTCGCCGATGGGGTCGGATCGTGGACGATCGACAGTGTCTCGGCAACCCCGACAATCCTTGCGGTATCACCCAACCCCATTGGTACTACGGTCGAGGCGTTGGGGATCACCTTTGACAAGCCGGTTGTCGGCTTTACAGAAGCGGCTCTTGTGCTTCGTCGCGACGGAGTAGTTGTCCCCACCCCCTCCCTTGAAGTGTTGGGATCGGGATTGTCCTACCTTGTGGGGCTGGATCAATACACCTTTCTCGAAGGATCGTATGAATTGTCTCTGATGGCTGATGGGGCTGGAATCGCCAATGAATTCGGCGGCGCGTCCATGACCGTTGATGCCTCCAGAAGCTGGGTTCGCAATGCAGACGGGCCCGAAGCCCGGGTCGCCCCGGTGCTTCCCTCACCGCGCAATACAACGGTGGATATTCTCTCCATCACCTTCAGTCGGGAAGTTCCCGGCATTGAGGTAAATGATTTTGTCCTTTACCGTGATGAGTCTCCGGTTGCCGGAACGATGGTCCTCGACGGTGGACCTCATGAATATACACTGGATGTTTCCGACCTGACCACGGTTTCGGGTGTCTATCGTCTTGAGTTGGTTCCTGCCACACTGGACAGCAGTGATCCGGGCTTTATTCTCCTGACCAACAGCAGCCCGGTGGAGTGGCTCCAGGACCTCGACCCACCGGTCCTGACCTTTAATCCTGTGACTCCCAGCCTGCGCAATACCCCTGTTTCGAGTGTTGGCATCAGCTTTAATGAGCCTGTTACAGGGTTTGATGTATCCAGTCTGAGCCTTACCCGAAGCGGCTCCTCCGTTCCGCTCACCGCTGATTTGCTGACGGAGGAGGGATCGACATGGTCTCTTGATCTTTCCGAATTGACGGATATTTCGGGAAACTACCAGCTTTCATTCATCGCCTCGGGGAGCGGCGTCATGGACGCCGTGGGGAACCTGGCTGTCGACAATGCCTCGGTATCGTGGACTGCCGACTACGAACCCCCCACCGTCACCATCACAAACATCGGTCCGTATCTGCGAACGAGTGCGGGGGCCGCTTACTTCACCTTTTCCGAGCCAATCAGTGGATTTGATATAACCGATCTTGTCCTGACCAGGAATGGTGAACTGGTGGATATTTCAGATTTGGCCCTGGAAGGAGTTGCAACTTCCGATTACTTCATTGTTCTTATATCTGTGAGGACATCCACCCCCGGCCACTATGTCTTGACACTGGTTGCGGAAGGGTCGGGAATCACCGATGGAGTGAATTTCCTCCAGGAGGGAGATAGTCAATCCTGGGAGATGGATAATACACCCCTTGTCGCCACCTTCGGGCCCGTTGAGCCCAACCCGGCGTTCCTTAATCCCGGTGTGATCACCGTGAATTGGAACAAGGAGGTTGTCTCCGGCCTGGCAGAGTCGGGGTTCTCGCTGACGCGTGATGGATCCGTCGCTGTCGTCCTGGATAATGCCGTACTTACAGGGAGTGGTGACACCTTCTTTCTGGACCTTTCCGCTGTACCGACTCCCGCGGGGAATTATGTTCTCACCCTGAACGCCCCGGGAGAGATTCTGGACAAGTTTGGGAACACCCACCAATCGGGTGGTTTCCAGGTGGCCTTCGATGTTGAATATACATCAGAGATTGGGGATTTCGTTTTTGAGTCCAACGATATCACCGTCCTTGAGAATGGTGACCAGAATTTTGCCTCCCCCGTGTCTATCAACGACGGTGCCTTCACGCTGGAAACCGGCAGCCTGACTCTTTCCGGAGGTACGGTGATCGGCGATGGTCGCATGGTAATGGGCGATGTTGATGGCCAGGGCGACCTTGTTCTCGTTGATGGCGCATTCAGCATCAATCCTTCAACGAACATGGTCACGGTTACCAACTCGGCGGCCAATGCTCCTCTTGTCATTTCCGGCGTTCCCTTCCACGTTTGCAGGTTCGAGGTTGTGGATGGTGACTCTGTGGCGTTCGATTATGTCTGGCCCGGACTTCCCAACCTGCCCAATGTCAGCCTTGCCGGGTTGGAAATTGTGACAACTGGTTCCACGCGGGAAATTGGACTGGGATCGGAAGCAAACTTCTATGCAGCAGCGCAGGTTCCCTGCAACCCAACCCTGGATCTCGCTGTCAACCGTTTCTCCTTCTCCCTGGGTGGCCTGACCCTTGGCAGCAACGAATTCATCCTTGAAGATCTTGCAGCAAATACATTCGTCCACGCTGATCAGATTCACTTCAGTGAGCTTGTACTTCGTGCGAACCCCTTGCCGGTGACCGGCACGGGGGAACTCATTGCGCCCTACGGTGTTTGGGAATTCAGCGATGAGGAAATTTCGTCGCTGGTCGACGCCATCATTTTCGATCGTCTGGATCTGGCAGGATCAACACCGCCACTGACACTTCGTGAGATGACGGCGTATGCCGGTGGCTTGGGCATCGCGGAGTCCGTTGATGAGTTTTCCTTCGGCTCTCTTCAGGTAAATCTATCCGGAAACGTGAATCTTCTTACCGATGAACTCCGCCTTGGTACTGCGGTCATTGGTGGAAGCCGACCCGCCACCATGAACAACCTGCTCTATACATCCACCGGTTACAAGCCCATGGGCGAAGTGACCATTTCCACCGCACGTTTCCAGGCCGATTCCCTCAACTTCAACATCGGCAGTGGGCAGATGGTTCTTCCCAACGCAACGGTGTTTGCCGGAAGCAATTACGGATTCCGCCCTGCAGGTAACGTGACTGTGACGCAGACGGGGGCGACACTTTCCGCCCTGAACCTGCCGATCAACGGACTCAGTTTCATCACAACCGGTTCCGCCGGACTGAATAACTGGAGCATCAACATCAATTTGGCGCTCACTGTCTATAAGTCCATCTTTCAATACAACTTCGGAAACCGGGTGCTGAATGCCACGGGGTTGAACCTCAACATGACGCGATGCGATTCGGGCCGCTGGGCTCCGAACAGCTTTGGCTTCGTCCTGGGGAATGTGTGTCTCGACTACTTCATGGGTGATGGAAGCCTGAAGGGAACTGCCCAGATCGTCATGGACTGGGGGCGCTTCGGCAATTTCAACTTTATCAATGACATTACCTTCCGTGATCGGCGGGTATCCTCCATTGGGACCGATCTTGGCTCCATTGGAAGTCTGGAACTTCCCATCGGCTCCACCGGAGCCGCATTGAACCGCCTCAAGGCGAATATGTTCAATCTCTCCGGCTTGCCCGTCACCCAGGTGTTCCAGACGCCCTTTGGGTCGGTTTCCCAGACCTTCACGCCAACCCCCGAGTTCCGTGGATACGCGGAGATGTCCAACTTTGCGCCCGTGACGATCTGGACTTCACAGATGCAGACACGGATTCACGGCAGCGGTATGACTGCCGACGGGACGGGCCGGATGTTCGGCACGATCCCCATTGGCGACGGATCCTTGCTGCTAAAGTGGGGCAATGAGTTCTTCGCACGCCTGACCGGGCGCCATGAAATGACCGCCATGGTCAAGAGCGGCACCCTTCAGGTTCAACGGACCAGTCGCAACACCACGTCGTATTCCGGCCAGTATGCTGTTACGTTGATTGTTCCCAGTGGGGTCCCCCACTTTGGTGGAAAACGGATTGGTGGCCTGACTGCCGGTGTGGGTGGTGAGGATGCTGGTTTCTGGGTTTCGGTTTCGGCCTGTGTGACCATCATTCCCCGGATTTGTGTCTTCGGTATTTGCACACCCCAGTTCCGCCCATGCTTGACGGTGCGTGTCACGTCCTCCGGTGATTTCAACTTCAGCGTCAATGCGAAGGAATGGGAATCGCTCCGTGACTGGGAACGGCCCATCAGCAGTCACTTCCTTGTGGCGGGCGATGAACTCGTGCCCATAGATGCGGTGGACAAGTCCTCCCTCGACGGCACAGAACAGATCATTTCCTTCCTCGGCAACGCACGGCTTGCCTTCAAGGAGTATTACAATGTTGGCTCCACTCCGAAGAGCGGCGGCTTTACCCAGTCGGTGACCCTTCCCGCGGGCAAGTCCTACATCGTCCGTGTTGTCTATCAAACGGAAGGGGGCGACCCGACATTTACCGTCACGAATCCCGCTGGATTTACTCACACCCCGTTGAATTCACCTGACCTCGTTGTTGCCGAAAACGGTGCGGTATACAGGGAAAACCTTGAATCCCGCGAGGCCTCCTACCTGATTGCTGCGGTGGATGGTGGCGATTACCTGGTGGAGGTTCTCAACCCGCAAACCCTGGGTGACTTCACCATCGAGGTCATCGACTTCCTTCCCGAGCCATCGGTCCGTATACACGATGTTGCCATTGTTGGTGACGAAATTCTTGTTGAGTATACGGTCGACTCGCCCAACGGCCCTGCCGTTGTGGAATTCTTCCTCGACCGTGATACACGGGACTCGGATGGCTCCCTGCTCCTTACCCAGGATCTCCAGCCTTTGGTTTATGATGGCATTACCACGACGACCACGGCCTTCACCATCTCCCAGCAGTCCCTTCCTCCGGGTCGCCAGTTTGTCTATGCAACCATCGATGATGGGAACTATGCATTCGCGACCTACTCCGATGTTTCCCTCTTCGTACCGGAACCGATGGCCCCCGCCCACGTGGAGAACCTCCGGGTCCTGCAAATGGGTGGCACGGTGTTGCTGACATGGGACCTGCCTGAGCCGGATCCCCTTCTGGTTGGATGGAACATCTACTATACATCCGACCCGGCCAGTTCCACGCCCCAGCTTCGGACCACCGTTGGGCCGCAGGAAACGGCGGCATTGCTTTCCGGCTTTGAGTTGAACAAGACCTACACGTTCCTTGTGACCTCCCGCCGGGAATATGTCATCACCCTCGGCACCAAGTCGCTCCAGAACATTGCCCTGCAGGAGGCGGCGGATCTACTCGCCACCACAGGCAAGGGAATCGGGGCTCCAACTCTGGAAGATGCCCTCGGTGTTGTGGAGACAACCTTCGCGAACAAGAACCTGGACGAGTCCGGCATGAGCCACCTTTCCCTCGCTCAGCAGGCCCTGGAAATGGTTCGCATCAATCATGGTCACAACCGCGAGCGTAGCGCCTCCTTCGAGAAGGCCATCGCCACGGCACGGATGATGACCCTCGCCAAGGAGGACGATCCCACGACGATGCCCGCGGTTGCGGAGTCGGCCTTCACCGCCTATGACACCGTGGAGACCCTCCCCGCCGCTGGCGAGAATGGGCCGCCGGTTATTGCTTCGACACCGGAGGAGTACGTCCTTGAGGGCGAGGATTATGTCTATCAGGTGGTTGCCACCGACCCCGATGGTGATCCGATCACCTTTGCCCTTCTGGATGGTCCCGTTGGCATGACCATTTCGTCGACCGGCCTTGTGGAATGGCTCTCGGCTGATACATACGACTTCGCGGACCTTGTGGTGATCGAAGCAAGTGACAATCAGGGCAACAGCGCCACCCAGTCCTTCCCCGTTGCTCTCCTGTCCCTGCCCCCGGCACCGACCCTGGCCTTCACCTCCTACCCGACGCTGACGGCGGGAACATCCTCCCCGTGGATCTATACACCGACCTACACAACCGACGGGGAAGGGGCCATTACCTTCGAGCTGCTCACCAGTCCCTCCGGCATGACCATCGGCACCGAGGATGGTGTTATGGAATGGACCACACCGGCCACCGAAGGCGCCCACC
>JAFIGB010000282.1 GCA_020831705.1 Candidatus Sumerlaeia bacterium
CGGAACCCGCCCCCCCTTCCAATAGTGTTGTCCTCCCGCGGGGAAGCCCACCCCTCGTGATGCGGTCAAATCCTTGAATACCCGTGGGAGCTTTGCGATTCTCGCCTGCTTCATTCGAGGGGTCCACTGTTGTCACCAACTTTTCAATCAGATTGGGTTCACCGTTGAAAGACGGGAGTTAGCCAGACGTGTGGGATAATTTTCGCCCGGCAGAACCACGACTTATTAAGATCATGAAAGACCAGTGACGTGGAGTCAATTGAGTTCTTTTCCATGGAAGATGACCAACAGTTTTCCACTCCCTTCACCACCCTATTGACACAGGAACCTGCGCCCACACAACTTATCCCGGATGAATCAAACCACCGGAGAAACCACAAAAAAATGCACCGCATCCTGCCCTGCCTTCTTCTTCTTGCTGCAAGTCTTCTTGCCAGTTGTCAACGGGGCCCGACCGCGGGCAATGCGGTCGTCTACCACTTTGATGCCGACCCCGGGGCGGTGCTCTATATCGGGGATGTTCAGGATGTTCTTGATGGAGTCGTCAACGAGGACGGCAAGGTCTGGCGCGATGCCTCCGCAGCCCGCATTGGCTTCGGGGCAGGTTCCCCCGAGGGCATCGAAAGCCTCGGCGAATTCCTCTCCTTCAAGGGGGTTGCCTATGCAAAGTCCACCGATCCGGGATCGGAATCCTATTACGACCTCATTTACGGCCCCCGCTTCCTGAGTACCTGCTCCGTCTTTATTCCCAACGATGCCAATCCCACCGCCCGGGTTACCTACACGGCCGCTGAGGGTGATGAGGGCATGACCCTCGGGGAAATCTACGAACTCCTCCACGAGGTTGCGGGACACACCGCCTATTGCTTTTCAGGGTCTGCTCATTTTCATACATTGGATGCCCTCGCCGTCTCCCGCGCACCGATCTACGGCGAGGATCTTTTCGGAAATCGTGACAGGTACTACACCAAGGGAGCCACGAGCGAGAATGATGTCCCGACGATGATCATGGGATGTGCCGCCGACTTCGCTTCCATCACCGATGAGGACCGCCGCGCCCATCTCGCGCGGATTCTTTACGACAATCCCTACGACGAGGGGGGCGAGCTTTCCGTCCACGCCCACGCATTGATCCTTCACGAGCACGAAGCCATGATGGGGGCGGTCGGTCCCGGTGATGTCCGGGACGTCAACCACCTCCTTTCCCAATCACGAATTCAAGCTTTTGACCTGGAAGTCTTTCCCATTGGGGAATTGGTCCCCCATCCGTAGATGCTCTCTTACTGGCCGACCTCGACCACATCCTCCGTCTCGCCGTTGGGGAAAAGAATCTCCCTGATCATCTCCCTGGCGATGGGTGCGGCGGCCTCGCCACCGTGCTGATCGATCTCCTCCAATTGGACGACAAAGGCGTACCGGGGTGCTCCGTAAGGGAAGAACCCGGTGAACCAGGCGTCGGTCCCTCCACTTGAGTTTTCAACGGTTCCCGTCTTTCCCACCACACCCCAATCAGCCGGAATTTGCGCCCGCCATGCGGTGCCACCCGGTTCGTTGACGACCTTGTGGAGGCCGCTGTTGATGATCCCGATTTGCTCCCGTGTGAGGGGAATGCGCTCATCCCGCAAACGTGGACTCGTCGACGCGGGGGATTCATGGCCAATGTGGCGAACAACATGGGGGACCGTCAGGTACCCCCCATTGGCCAGAGCGGCGAAGGTGTTGGCCACCTGAAGGGGCGTCGCGAGAATACTCCCCTGGCCGATGGAAAAATTGACGCGCTCCCCGGCCATGGAACTCGTCAGATCGGGAAGTCCCCCCGGTGATTCGCCCGGGATGTCGCTCCCAGTGGTGGCCCCAAAGCCGAGTTGGCGTGCCATCTCCAGCCAGCGATCGGGAGGGATGTCCTGGGAAATTTGATAGTAGTAAACATTGCAGCTCCACTTGATGGAATCGGCAAGGTTGAGCGGGCCATGACCTGTTCGGACATTGCAGTAAAACGTCCGGTTCCAACCGGAGGGCTGGAAACTTCCCCCGCAATGAATTGTGTGGGTGTGGCTGATGCCTTCTGAAAGCGCCAAGGCAGCACCGACAATCTTGAAGGGCGAACCGGGAGGAAACCTTCCCCTCACCGCGCGATGGAAGAAGCCGGGTTCGCGGCCATCCAGATGGCGGGAAAGGTTCGTCGCATCGAAGGTGGGGCGGGAGGCCAAAACGACCAATTCCCCGGTGTGAACGTCGAGGACAACAATGGACCCCGTCTTGTCACCGATGAGTTCCATCGCTTTTTTTTGCAGATTAAGATCAAGTGTGAGCCAGACATTTTCCCCCGGCCTGGCCGCCTCGATGATCTCCGGGTCATCCAAAAGCCGCTGGCGTGCATCACGCCGCTGGCGCTCCCGACCGGGATATCCCGCCAGCCGATCCTGAAGGGCGCGTTCAAGCCCCGCACGCCCCACATGGTCATCAAGAAGGTAACGTGGCCGCGTGTAGGTCTCGACCTCGTCGGGTTGAATGCGTCCGAGATACCCGATGAGATGGGCAAAGTCTGTGGGATGGTGGTATTCCCGTGTGTGGTCCGTGGAGAGGCGAACGCCCGGGAAGGCACCTGGCCGCTCGATGATGGGGAGAAGCTCGGACTGGGAAACGCGGCGCGCCAGGGTGTGACGGGTCCATCGGGGGCGCGTGTTAATGATCTCCTCGATGTTGTCCTCGGTGAAATCTGGTAAAACCTGTGCGACGGCCTGAAGGACCCTGGTGGCTTCCTCGTTGTTCTGCCCCCACGGGGAGAACGTCACCGAGTAGGATCGACGGTTGGTGGCGAGGACGTTTCCATTTCGGTCGAGGAAATTCCCCCGGGGGCTGTCGAGCCGGAAATGGGAGAGGAGATTTCGCTGGGCGCGTTCCTGATATTGTTCAGATTGAATGACGGTGAGATAAAGCATCTGGCCGGAAACGACCAGAAACCCGAGAATTCCGAGGAGTATAAGCGCCCTGCGATTACGGGAGTAACCGGGGTTGGAGGAGAGAGGACGGGAGCGGAAGGGTATCATCAGCAGCAGGAGCAATCATCGATTTTGCACGGGCTTGAGGGTGTATTTTGCTTTGACCCAAACTGCCGTGGTGGTTGAAGGTCAACATAAGCGAAGTGGAATTATTCTTTTCCACCGAGCAAAATGGGTTGAGTTATTTTGGGTGGTCGGGCTAATTTTTTCTTGTTGATATCGTGGGTGCCATCCTTTTCCTTGCACCGAGTTGGGTGGCTTTCCATCCTTCGCCCTGATCAAGGCGATGGTATTCAATGCGATGTCTGATTCAGCAACGGCAAGCCGAATTCCTCGACCCTGAACCAAGTTATCTGGGATACATAATAAATGCATTACATCTACCTCCAACAATCAGGAAAACCGGTCGAGAACTCTTCAGGAGTATTTTGGTCACTCGCAGGCGCAGCAGTACATCAGGATCGATGGAGAACGCTTCAGTTACGATTAAATGGCCTCCAAAAATCCTTTCAAAAAGCAAATTATCAGCCGGGAAGAACACGGGTTAATGCCAACGATCTCCTCCATCCGCGCAATGCAGAGCGGGAATGGACCCTTGCTTATTGCAAGGGCCTTGAAAAGATCGCTGCCACACTCGAAATCAAGTTTTTCCTCGTGGTCATCGACAAGAGAACCACCGATAAACCTGCTCATCCCAAATGGTTGCTTCCCCTGAGCTACCAGTACCTCATGAAGCCCATCAGCCAATTCCTCCGCGAATCAAACAGTCTTGGAACCCTTGTCATTCCTCCGGGTCGTGAAGAAGAACGCCAAACGATTTCAGAAATGCAGTTCTCTGGAGTCTTTGGAGGCAATAAGCATCTTCCCGTCATCGGATCCCCCCTTGTTCAATCGGAATACGATTCCGCAGGAATGCAGATCGCCGACTTTGTTGCCACCGTCGCCCGCAGATACCATGAGCACACTTATCCCAAGTTATATCGCAAGGACGTCCTTGAAGGATACGATTCCGTCATTAACAGCCATTATCAGGGGTTCGTAAAACCGCACACCTATCAGTCAAGTGAAACGGACCACAAGGGATTCCGCATTCGTGGATATATCTACCTGTGGCGCCGGGACTCCGTCCATGGCAAGGAAACCGCCTACGGAACACCGGCCCTTCGGGACTCCGGTGACACCAAAAATGGCGATTACAAGGACGACGACGACGATTCGCAGAACGAGCGGGCAGTCGCCGAGGATCCCGGAACGTACGGCAATAACGGGGATTGATCCCCCCCCAATCCGCCACATTGATCAGCAGACACCACTTCCCCGGGAGGGCACGCCAATCAGGCCTGTCCTCATTCACCGGGGAAAAAGTGGTGTTCGAGCATGATGCAAAGCGTATGGTAAACGGGAAGGTGCAATTCCTGGATTTCATGTGTCACATCTGATGGCACCCGGATGGCCATGTCCACCAGGCCGATCAGCCTGCCACCAGTCCGTCCCGTCAGGCCAACGGTGACGATCCCACCCGCCCGGGCAGTCTTCATTGCCAGCGCAACATTCTCCGCATTTCCCGACGTTGAGATCCCCACCAGAACATCCCCCGGTCGGCCCAGCGCCTGCACCAACTGGGCAAACCCGTAGGTTGCATCCACATCGTTGGCAAAGGCCGTCAGCAGCGCCGTGAAGTTCGGAAGGGGAAGGCAGGGCAGGCCCTGCTGGAGGTGATCCGCCAGATCCGCCCCAAGGCGCTCCCGCTCCCCACCCTGAATCGGGCGCCTCAGTGTGAATCCCTTGAGAAGTTCCCCGGACCAGTGATCGCAATCAGCAGCACTTCCCCCGTTTCCACAGAGGAGCAGCTTGCCGCCGTTCCCGAAACTTGAGACGAGCGCCCGATAGACATTGTCTATATCCCCGGCAGATGGTTCCAACACGGGGTAACGGTCAATCAGTTGCTTGAGATGGGGATTCATCTGGCCGGTTCTCCTTCGGGTATCCTGCCACGCAGGAAGCGATGTTCGTTGACTTTCTCCTCCTGCTGGACGAGGTCAAGCCACCTTTCACCCCGGGGAGGAGTGCGCCTGGGGAGGATGGACGCCGAGACGTTCCGCCAGGCGAAGGAGCGCCCCCGGGATTCCCTCCC
>JAFIGB010000297.1 GCA_020831705.1 Candidatus Sumerlaeia bacterium
CGGAGCGCGAGACCACGCCGACCGAGCCGCGCTTGTGGATATGGCCCGGCATGATGCCGCACTTGGCCTTGCCCGGCGTAATGATTCCCGGGCAGTTGGGGCCGACAACAACCGCACCGAGGCGCTTGGCCTCGTGATAGACGGTCATCATGTCGAGGGTGGGAATTCCTTCGGTGATGATCATCACCACACGGATGCCTGCCTCCATGGCCTCAAGGGCGGCGTCGGCGGCAAAGGCAGCAGGAACATAAATAATCGTGGCGTTGCATCCGGTTTTGTCCACCGCTTCCTGAACAGTGTTAAAGACCGGCACGTCATCAAGAACGGTCATGCCGCCCTTGCCCGGTGTCACGCCTGCGACGACCTTGGTGCCGTAGCTCTTCATCTGGCTTCCGTGAAACTGACCTTCACGGCCTGTGGCTCCCTGAATCAGCAGCCGGGTGTTTTCATCAACAAGAATCGCCATTGGTCGGAAATGTCTTCCCAGTTCGTTAAGAATCGCCCGGATGGCAGGGCCACCACGGGATCTGTGCGCCACAATCGGCAGGCGAGGTTCCCGTTCCGGCCCTCAAGGGTCAAGGCTCTTGAACGGATTTTTCCCACACGCCACGCCCAACCCAGCGCGACAATCCATAATGCACCCCAAACGCCACCGCGAACCCGCTGAACCAGGCGTAGGTGTACACCGACTGGAACACCGCAGGAACCTGGATGGCCCCGTTGGTGGCCTCCATCAGGAAACCGGGGAAATTGATCGAAATGCCCACCACAAGGGCAACAATCCCCACCCAGTTGAAGAGCGGCTCCCCACCATCGCGGCGATACAAGGCAGGAATGTCGAGGATCCTCCGGCGAACCAGAAAGTAATCGCAAATCATGATCGCCGCCACCGGCCCAAGAAGCGCCGAATACCCAATCAGCCAGGTGAAAATGTAAATGTCGGGATTGGCAATGAGCTTCCACGGCATGATCAAAATGCCAATGATCCCGGCAATAGTTCCGCCGGTTCGGAAGCTGATCAGCCGGGGAGCGAGGTTCGCGAAGTCATTGGCCGGCGAGACGATGTTCGCCGCAATATTGGTCGAAACCGTCGCCACCGTGAGCACAAAGAGGGAAAGGATCACCACCCCTGTGGCCTCGAACCGGGAGAGCAGTTCCACCGGATCCCAGATCGCCTCGCCAAAAATCACCACCGTCGCACTCGTCACCGCGACACCAATGAAGGAGAAAAGCGTCATCGTTGGGGGAAGGCCGATGGACTGACCAACGATCTGGTCGCGCTGGCTTTTGGCGAACCGGGAGAAGTCGGAAATGTTGAGCGACAACGTCGCCCAATACCCCACCATCGCCGTCAGCGAGGGAAGAAACACCGCAAAGAATGCCCCGAAGCTTTCAAACTCCGACGGCTGGTTCATAATCGGGCCGAACCCGTTCGCCCCGCGCACCGCCCACACCAGAAGTCCCACTCCAACCAGGATCAGAAACGGCGCCGCCAGGGTCTCCAGCCAGCGAATCGCCTCGGTCCCCGTCCAGATGAAAACCATATTCACGACCCAGAAGGCAATGAACGCCAGAAACTGCCCGAAGGTCAGCCCGACAAAGGATTCAGAACCAAAGGGAATCCCCAGAAAGGACTGAAACCCATCCAGCCACTGCATCAGCCCGGGCGTGAAAATGTGGTGCAGCTGATAGACAGCCGCCCCCCCGATCCATGTCTGGATGCCAAACCATCCGCAGGCAACAATGGCACGCATGAGGGCGGGAATATTCGACCCAAGCAGGCCGAAGGAACTGCGCGCCAACACGGGAAACGGAATGCCATACCGGGTGCCCGCATGGGCGTTGAGAATCATGGGAACAAGGACGATACTGTTGGCGAGAAAGATGGTAAAAACCGCCTGCCACCAGTTCATCCCCGAAGAAACAAGGCCTGCCGCGAGCATGTAGGTGGGGATGCAAACCGACATGGCGACCCAAAGCGCGGCAATATTCCACATATTCCAAGTCCGCCGCGCCGCCTCCACCGGAGCAATGTCCGTGTTCCAAAGCGCCTCCCCCGACAGATCGTCGGTGGTTTCAATAATGTCCTTTGTAACCTGCTCCTGAGTCTCCAATGGTCCCATCTCCATCAAGTTGGAGTGATCCAATTCACTTCTGCGAGAAAAACCGCTTTGGCCTTCCATCACAGTTTGAGGTAGGCCACTGGCCGAACTGTGTCAATGACAGGAATTTGGGAAGTTGGATGTTTGGGGGGTGGGATAGGGTAGGGGGGGGAACTCGGAAGATGGACCCGGTCAGAGTCGTGGGCTGCTCCGGATCAATCCATCCTCCACAAGCCGCTCCCACGCCACGGCAATATGATCCACTGAAAACATCCGCCGCTTTCGATCGTTCCACGCCCGAACCTTACAAATGGCCTCCTCGGCCGTCTGTGCTGGCTGCTCCCCCTTTGAAGCCACCCAATGCACGGATGACAGCAGTTCCATCCCGTATGGAGTCTCAAAGCCATCAATCAGAAGCGCCAATTTCTCCAGGCGCTCCAGTGAGGCGGGATGTGACTGCAGGAAACGGTCGGCCTCCTCGGCAGCACCCGGTAGCAAACCAATCTCAATATCCGGCTTCTGGCTGTCCCCATACCCCCGGGTGTAATGGCCCTCCAAGGCCTCCAGTACCTTGTTCAGATTCGGAGCGTAAGGACCGTAATGTCCTGCGTCGTATCGAAGCTTGAGCGGTTCTCCACACTCCTGAAGGAAATAGGCCAATTTCTGGATCTCAAGCAATGTCAGCCGATACGCAAATTGCTGGTAGCGCGCCATCAGACGGAGGAAGAGAGCCCGCGCCACCGTGAGATGGGGTCGCTTGGTGCCAACGGGCATCTGGGTCGCCTCGGGGGCTCCCAAGGGTTCGTACAACTTCACAAGAACATCCGGCACTTCCGAGAAGGCTTCCTCGATAAGAGGCCGAACCACCCGCCAGTCAAGTCCGCCGTGCCCACAGCCGAGCGGTGGCACAGCAATCGTTTGGATCTCACGGGTTCGCACCTCATCGATCAAGGCAGCCAACCCGGACCTGATATCCTCCAGACGCGAATCACCCCGCCAATGGCGCTTGGTTGGAAAATTGATGATGAATCGGGGATTGGTCAGCGCACCGGTCTCATAGACGAACATCCGACCGGGGCGGACCTCCTCCGCCTCGCAGGCACGACGGTATGCCTTGAAATTGTCCGGGAAGGCCTTCTTGAACTGCAGGGCGATCCCCTTGCCCATAAATCCGACACAGTTCACCGTGTTCACCAGCGCATCCACGTCGGCCGTTAACAGATTGCCCGCCGCCCGCTCGATCATCACGGTAACTCCTTGCTTGTCAGTAGTACCATTCCGGTCGCACCTCCACGGGTCGCTGCATCGCCGCCGGATGCGCTCCCAGCACGTCCTCAACCTGCGCTCTCCACACTGCGTCGACAACACCAATCCGCTCAACCTGGTCCCATGGAAGGAAACGGTGCACAAGGAACTCCGCCTGCTTGCGCCGCTGGCGGTCCATGTCCTCAGGGGTGTCCCGCCACCATGTGGAGGACACCGCCTCCCAGTCCACCCTGGCCAGGTCGCTCAGGTCATCAAACCATTTTGTGAAAGCCGCGATTCCATGACCATCGGAGAATACGAAACCGAGACTTGCCGAGGTCACTGCCTCGACCGTCGTCACTGCATAGACCAGTGGCCCCTGCTTTTCCGTGTAACCGGGAACACGGTCCGTGTGGAGTTGCAGCAGCATCGGCGAACGTGGCCCGAAATAGAAGGGGACGTAATCATGGATCACCCCACCCGGTCCGCAGGGAATCCGCCGAACTCGCCTCGTCTGCTGAATGTCTATATTGTGGATGGGCCTGTATGCGAGTCCGTCCCGAGGAGTAATGGCAGGCGCATGAAACCCACCCCTCGCCAAGATGATCGGAAGGTTTTCAATATGGAAAAAGCGATATATCGACGTTGGAATGGGGGGCTGCATTTCAGGCCAAATCCTCCTCCATATACAACCAGTCAACTACCCCAAGTTGTCGCAGGAACGTGCGCACCAAAGTGGTCCACTCATTGGGAGTCGCCTGAATGGCGGCGGGGTTGAGGTGGGGGATGGTTTCGATCTCCGCCATGACACTCTTCCTATCCACGGAATGTCTTTACAAAGTTTATCACGTCCATTGTATGGTTCGTTGCGGAATTGGTCCCATCGAGAGCATGGTTTTTTGCTTCTTGAGTGCGGCGTCCATCACATACTCCCGAATCCTATGCAGTAAGTTGGGATCGGATAGAGCGCCTAGCAGAACAACACCGATACGCTTGCCGCTGGTTTTCTCGATTTCCACGATTTCCTTGTCCCACCGGGATCCGAGCATCGTTTCTCCACCTTCAAGATCACCCGTGTGTCCAAGAAAAAAGTTCCCGCCGCTGTCTTTGAGATAGATTCCTGTCCGCCGGCTTGGTGGCTCGACATTCGTGTTCATCTCCACGGCAATATTGTCGATTGATGGAGTTCCGATTCCAAACAACGCCTGCCAATAGTAGGTCCTCGGGCGCTGGTCTGCTGGCAGGTGCTTGTATTTCTTGCTCTGCGACTCACGATAATTCTTGCTATGAAGCACCCACATGCCGCTGCTGGGATCAATCCGTGGCGTTTCCCAGAACCCCCAAAAGGATTCCTGTGATCCGGTGGGGAGGTGGCTGACCAATGCCTGGAAAGCCTTGAAGAATTTTTCGATCTCGGTGGGATCATCCAGCTCTTTGAGAGTCATGTCGCTTTGCTCCTTTGCTGTTCAAATACGATGTCGTCGTTTCTTGATTTAAAATCACTTCCCGTTGTGTCTTGCCAGAATTTACGAGGTATGTGCCACCCCTTTAGATCAGATAAGAAACCTCTCTATCAACCAATCCGGCACCCGCACACCCCCAGTCAACAGATTCTGCCTCTTCCACCATAACCCATCTTTCCCTATTCGGCCCTTCAGCGTTGAAAATCCCGAGCAATTTTGCTACTTCAGGGGCAAAAGTCGGCACTACATTTGGACTTCCCGGGTGGGGAGGATTTTGGGGGGTGGCTGGGCTGGGAGCTTGATTCCCAGCTTGTGAAGCAGCAGCGCGGTTTCTTTTTCAGGCTCGGTATAGCGGTTGAGGAGTAGGGTGCGCCCATCGGTGGTGGGCAGGTGC
>JAFIGB010000493.1 GCA_020831705.1 Candidatus Sumerlaeia bacterium
AAGCTGGCCAGCGCAGCGTCCGCTGCTTCTCGCCGAGAAAGACCGGCTGCCCGATCATATGCGTCCACCCTTCGAAAAGACCCTGCCGCATTCTCATGGTCATCTTCACGACTGCATCGATTTCACATCCGATTTGCTCATAGGTTTGGCGTCTCAACGCCCTGTTTCTTGCGCCTGCACTGGTAGACCCGGTAAGTGATGAAGTGAGCCTTGGATAACTCGCTTGGATCAGAGCCTGATAGTCAGTGAGGGGCGTCACTTCTACCTTAGAGGAGAGACTCACCACTAATACTTGCTGTTGCTGGTTCATAACAGCAATCTCCAAATTGCCGGTCCTGGCGTTCACAGAGCCGCTGGCGACCATGCAGAGAATTGCATCGGAGGATTGTTCCGTCAGTGCTTGAAGGCACCGATGCAGGTTGATGGTGGATTTCGGCAGGTCCGCATTGTCGAAGCACGGGTGCTTGTCCCAAGGCTTGCCGAGTTCGTCGACCCACAGGCACCCGCCATTGTGGCGGATGAAGAAAACGGAGGCGCCGCATTTGGGGCAGTTCGTGGGACGGCAGAAGCCGTCTTCGTGGATGCAGTAGGGGGACGCACTCAGCCAGGATAGGCTGCCGCCTCCCTTGTGCCCGTCTCCCCCGAAGCCACACACGCATCCCGCGTGATGTTGATGCGCGTTACACATCGGCCTTCACCCCCTGCAAGTCGTCCACGATCTCGTGCAACAGGCCTTCGGTTTCCTTCTCCAGCGCCATGATGTCGCCGATGATTTCGTCGAGGCTGCGGAGGGGCTGGTACTTGTAGAAGACACGGGTGAAGCTGATTTCGTAGCCGATTGTAGTTTTCTCGTGGTCGATCCAGGCGTCGGGGACGTGGGGGAGGACTTCACGGGCAAAGTATTCCTCGACGTTTTCCTTCAGCGGCACGTTCTCGGTGTCGCGCAACTCGGAATCACACACGAAGGATGAAGGCTGAGGGATGAAGGATGAAGATTTTTTTCGGAGTGTTTTGAGGGCTTCCGGTGTCAGGACAGGTTGGGCGGATTCTTCTTTGGTGGCGAGGTGGTCCTGGAGGAGCTTGAGGTATTTGGCGGAAAGTTTGAGGCCCCGATCTTTGGCCAGTGCCTCGATGCGGCTGACAACTTCGTTCCAGTTGTCCGCGGGAACGTTGGTGAGGGAGGGGGCAATGGCTTCCATGAATTCTGCCAGCGCCTTGTCCTTCTTGCCGCAAGCGTCCCGCAGGCGAGACAGAGAGGCGGCTGAGGTGTCCACGCGAAGGCGAAGGGGACGCTCCACGGTGATCTTGCGAAAGCCGAAGTCCTCGTTGTCGAAGATTTTGGAGTTCTCGGTTTCCTCGAAGGCGAGGAAAGTGTCGGCAATGCGGCGGATTTGGTCCTCGGTGAATTCGTGCCCCTTCTGCCCCAGGTTGCGGCGCATGGGGCTGTACCATTGGGTGGCGTCGATGAGCTGGACCTTCCCCTTCCGCCGCGGTTCCTTTTTGTTGGAGAGCACCCAGATGTAGGTGGCGATGCCGGTGTTGTAGAACATTCGGAGCGGCAGGCCGATGATGGCTTCGAGCCAGTCGTTCTCCAGAATCCAGCGCCGGATTTCCGATTCGCCGCTGCCTGCGTCGCCGGTGAAGAGCGCCGATCCGTTGTGGACCGAGGCGACGCGGCTGCCGAGGGGCGTGTTCTTCTTCATCTTGGAAAGCATGGTGGAGAGGAAGAGCAACTGACCATCGGAAGAACGGGGCACGCCCACGGCATAGCGGGAATCGAGGATCTCCTTTTTGGTGCCGCCGCCACTCACGATGGAGTCCTGGTCCAGCTTCCAGGATTTGCCGTAGGGCGGATTGGAGAGCATGAAGTCGAAGTCGAGTTGGGGAAAGCCGTCGGCCCGGAGTGTGGAGCCGTAGACGATGTTGGCGGGGTTCTCGCCCTTAATCAGCATGTCGGACTGGCAGATGGCGAAGGTCTCGGGGTTGACCTCCTGGCCGAAGAGTTCCAGGCGGACCTGCTTGCCGTGGGATTCGGCAAGCTCCATCAGGGCGGCTTCCGCCTCGGTCAGCATCCCGCCGCTTCCGCAGGCCGGATCATAGACCAGATAGGTGGAGGATTCGATCTTGTCGGCGATGGGAAGGAAGAGGACGTTCGTCATCAGACGAATGATGTCGCGGGGGGTGAAGTGCTCGCCCGCCTCTTCGTTGTTCTCCTCGTTGAACTTCCGGATGAGTTCCTCGAACACGTACCCCATGCCGAGGTTGGTCAGACCGGGCAAGCGCACCGTGCCGTCGTCGTGCAGGGCTGGTTCGGGGGAAAGGTTGATGTCCTTGTGGGTGAACTTCTGAATCAGCGGGTAGAGGCAGTTGGCCTCCACCAGAGTTTCGAGTTGGTTGCGGAACTTGAACTTGTCGATGATCTGGACAACGTTGTCGGAGAAGCCGCGAAGGTACTCGCGAAAATTCGCCTCGACCTGGCTGGGTTCATCGAGCAGGCGGCGAAGGGTAAAGCGTGAGGTGTTGTAGAAGGGATAGCCGGATGCCTTGGAGAGAGCGGCGGCCTTCTGGGTGATCTTCTTGCCCTCGAGGAAGGCGTCGGTCTGAAGCACCTTGTCCTGGGTCGGCTCCAGAAGGCAGTCGAGCCGCCGGATCACCGTCATGGGCAGGATGACGTCCCGGTATTTCCCCCGGACAAAGACGTCCCGGAGGACATCATCGGCGATGCCCCAGATGAAGGAAACGATGGTGTTGTGGGTGCTGTGATCCATACCCCTGCCTTGGCGCGAATTCTCCCCATTCCTACTCGGAGCGGAGGCTGGTATTCATCATTGATGGTGCCTTTGGGCCCCTCCAAGAAACACTGTCGATTCGAACCGAAGGGAGTCAAGGGACGCAAGGCTGGTTGCTTGGACTGGCGGTGATAACCGTCCCTTGGACGAAACCCGGCCGCGGACAAGCCCACCATCGTGGCGCGGCGAAGGTTCCCCCGCCCCCGCTCGACGGGCCGGGACGGGGGGCCGGGACCTGAGTCAGGGCTCTGGGCGCAGGCCGCGGTCGACGAGCCTGCGCTCGTGGG
>JAFIGB010000309.1 GCA_020831705.1 Candidatus Sumerlaeia bacterium
GGGACTGCCTGGCGCTGCATGTTCGATCCCATCAGCGCGCGGTTGGCGTCGTCGTGCTCCAGGAAGGGAACAAGGGAGGCCGAAACCGAAACGAGCTGCTTGGGGGAGATATCCATGTACTGGACGTTCTCCGGCGGCGTCAGGGGGAAGTCACCACGGCGGCGACAAAGGACCTGATTGCGGACGAACCCACCCTTCTCGTTGAGAGGGGCGTTGGCCTGAGCGATGATGTAATCATCCTCCACGTCTGCCGTGAGGTAATCCACTTCGGTGTGCTTCACGGTCGACTTGGCCACCTTGCGGTAGGGCGTCTCGATGAAACCGAAGGGATTGATCCGCGCGTAGGTACACAGCGAGCTGATCAGACCGATGTTCGGGCCTTCCGGTGTTTCAATGGGGCAGATACGGCCATAGTGGGTGTGGTGAACGTCGCGGACTTCGAAGCCGGCGCGGTCACGGGTCAGACCACCGGGGCCAAGGGCGCTGAGGCGCCGCTTGTGCGTCAGTTCCGCAAGCGGGTTTGTCTGGTCCATGAACTGGCTGAGCTGGGAGCGACCGAAGAAGTCACGCACCGCCGTGACCAACGGCTTGGCGTTGATCAGGTTCTGGGGAAGCATGTTTTCCAGGTCGACGATCGACATGCGCTCGCGGGCGGTCTTTTCGATTTCGGCAAGACCCATGCGCATCTGGTTCTGAAGGAGCTCGCCAACGCAGCGGACGCGACGGTTGCCAAGGTGGTCGATATCGTCGATGTCGACTTCCTCGTTGGCCAGGTCCACCAGGTGGCGCATGACGTGAATCACGTCCTCAACGGAGAGGAGGCGCTTGGTGAGGTCACCGGTTTCGGTGCCCTCGGTATAGAAGCGCTTGTTGATCTTGTAGCGGCCCACGGCACCGAGGTCGTAGCGCTTCTCGTTGAAGAACATTTCCTCCACGAGACGCTTGCCCGCCTGGACGCTGTAGGGGTTGCCGGGGCGCATCTTCTTGAAGAAGTCGACGACGGCATCCTCGTAGTTGCGGATCTTGTCCTTGTTGACGGTGTTGAGGATCGCCCCCGGATTGTCGGGGTTTTCCAGCTTGATGACGTGGATGTTCTTGATGGCGGCACGACCGCAGCGGCGCAGGAGCGTGGTGGTGACAACCTCCCATGTTTCGGCAAGGATTTCACCGGTACCCTCGTCAATGACGTCGGCGGCAAGAATGCGCCCGATCAGGTGCTCGTAGCCACGGGCCACGGAAAGATGGGCACGCTCAATACCGGCGGTGTCGAGGGCGGCCTGGGCCTTCTTGGTCACCTTCTGACCGGCTTCCACAATCTTCTTGTTGGAAAGGGGGTCGCGAATGGTCTCGATGAATTACATGCCGAGGAACTCATGGAGCTGGGTGACCGGTGTGGCACCTTCGGAGAAATCGTCGAGAGCCAGACGGTCCACGTCGAAAAACTCACGGGAGATGGCCTCGTCGTGACTGTATCCGAAGATACGAAGGAACGTGGTGGCTGGAATCTTCTTCTTACGGTCGATGGTGACATACATCACGCCGTAGATGTCGATTTCAAACTCAACCCATGCCCCGCGATAGGGAATGACGCGGGCGGAGTAGGTGTACTTGCCGTTGGGGTGGGTGGAGCGGGAGAAGGAAACGCCGGGTGAGCGGTGGAGCTGGGACACGATGACACGCTCGGCACCATTGATGATGAAGGTGCCCTGGTCTGTCATGAGGGGAATTTCCCCCATGTAGACCTCTTGTTCCTTGAGCTCACGAATTTCGGCCTGCCCGGTATCTTCGTTGATCTCGCGAACGATGAGTTGGAGCTTGAGCTTGAGGGGCGCGGCGTAGGTCATGCCGCGGTCGATGCATTCCTTGACCGAATACTTCGGAGTGCCGAAGGTATATTCAAAGAAATCGAGTGAGGACGGATCGCCCTGGGGATTGATGGGGAAGACCGAGCGAAAGACCTCTTGGAGGCCTCTTTCATCACGCTGGTCTGGAGCAACATCAATTTGCAGAAACTCGGCGTAGCTTTGTTTCTGGGTTTCCAGGAGATAAGGCATCTCCATGGTTTCGGCAATGCGGGCGAATGAAAGACGTCCGGCGCTTGAGCTGGTCGCCATTAAAGCTGACCTCCTTTGTCGTCACGAGGGGCTCGGCAGTTGGGCACGGGGGCCAAAATGCCGGAGTTTCCGGGGGTTAAAGCGCAAAAGGCCGCATTCCTCCCGGAGGAGGAGCGGCGGTTCTCATCGTCAGCAGTCAAACTTCGGGCGCTGTCGCAATTCAACCTTGATGCAGCCTTGCTGCCGCGGTCGGCATACTCGGGGGAGAAAACGGCCCGACCGTCGGGCTTATGATCAAAATGGCCATCACTGGTCATGTCAAGCAGGAATCCTGCCCGCAGACAATCGATGGCACCGCAATGCCGGCGACCCCGGGAGCGCTCACGCGCCAAAACCCGGTGCCGCCGGACACTTCAGCATGCCTTTCGGCACCAGAACTACTTGACTTCGATAACGGCGCCAGCGGCTTCAAGCTGCTTCTTGAACTTGTCGGCGTCATCCTTCGAAACTTCCTTGGCCACTTCCTTCGGGGCGCCTTCAACAAGATCCTTGGCTTCCTTGAGGCCCAGGCCGGTGATGGCACGGACTTCCTTGATGACCTTGATCTTTTCCTTGCCGGCGTCCTTGAGGATGACGTCGAACTCGGTCTGCTCTTCGGCGGGGCCGGCGTCGGCGGCAACAGCGCCACCACCAGCAACGGCGACAGGAGCGGCGCTAACGCCGAAGGCTTCCTCCGCCATCTTGACCAATTCAGCTACTTCCAGCAGTGTCTTGCCCTTGAGGGCTTCAATGATTTCCTCATTGGTGAGAGCCATGATTGAGATCCTTTTCTTTTCAGATGAATGACCCGGCCGCCATGACCCTTGGGGGCTTGCGGCTTCGGGAGGAGAGGTCTGGGGGTTGCCCGCCTCGGTGAGCTGATTGCCACCGCCGACGGGGAGAACCGGGCCGATCGAGTCCGATCAGGCCGCTTCTTCCTTCTGGCGACGAATGGCATCGAGCAGGTAAACCGGCTTGGACACCACGGCGTTGAGTGCATACACGAAGTTCTGTGCGGGAGCCTGAAGGCTTCCGAGCAGGCGTCCGAGAAGTTCCTCGCGGCTGGGAAGCTTGGAAAGCTCCTCCACACCCTTGACATCGAGAACCTCACCATCAAGGTAACCGCCCTTGATTTCGAGCTTGTCGTGGTCTTCGATGAAGTCACTGACCAGCTTTGCCGGTGTGACCGGATCTTCAAGACCGATCACCAGCACCGTCTCGCGAACGAGCAGGTGGTCGAGTGATTCGGCATCAACACCCGCATCGACCAGGGCACGGCGAAGAAGCGTGTTCTTGATGATCTTGATGTAGACCTTGTTGTCACGCGCCTTCTTGCGAAGAACCGTTGCCTGGGAAAGTGTCAGGCCCTTGTTGTTGAGCAACAGGAACCCCTGACCTTCCTTCAGCTGCTTGGTAACTTCCGCAACCTGGGCTTTCTTGGGAGCCAAACCGCGGCGCTTGCGCGCCTCACGTCCGAGTTTTGCCATGGAGTTTCACCTCCTTTCCTGGTACGCCCGGGGGGCTTTAGGCCGGGTCCCGGGCGCCAGGAACAGGAGGGGGGAATCCCACCCCGCAAAGGGGAAACGGATTTCGGAGACCTCGTTCATTCGGTGGCACTCGAGCCTCGGCGGGAAGGTCGTTTCCGACCAATTAAGGCGCCAACATCGGTTGGCACTTCCCGCTGTCTGTGGCCCTCAGGGCTGAATGGATGGCCGCCAGCGCAATAGATGGCAGACCAAAATTTAAGAGCAGGAACAAGAACCGCCGGGCGGTCTTATTCGGCAACTTCCAATTTTACGCCGGGGCTCATCGTGGCGGAAACGTAGGCAGAACGCATGTACTTGCCCTTGGCAGCAGAAGGCTTCGCCTTCTGGATGGCGTTCATGACCGCATTGATATTTTCCGCAAGCGCCTCGTCGGTGAAGCTCATCTTGCCGACCATGATGTGGATGATCGCGAAACGGTCGAGACGGTATTCAACACGCCCGGCCTTCATTTCCGAGATCGCTTCCTTCACGTTCATGGTAACCGTGCCCGTCTTCGGGTTCGGCATCATGCCGCGGGTACCGAGAATCTTGCCGAGACGACCGACAACACGCATCATGTCGGGGGTTGCGATTGCCTTGTCGAAGTCCAGGAAACCTTCCTGAATGCGCTTGGCGAGATCATCAGCACCAACAACGTCGGCACCGGCTTCCTCGGCCTCGCGAGCCTTCTCGCCTTGGGCGAAAACGGCCACGCGGACGTTCTTGCCCGTTCCGTTGGGAAGAGCAACCGTGCCGCGCACCTGCTGGTCGGCGTTGCGGGGATCGACGCCAAGACGAATGTCAAGGGTGACGGTTTCGTCAAACTTGGCGTAGCTCAAACCGCGCAGCGCCTTGACGGCATCAGCCACGGTGTGGGGCTTGGTCTTGTCGAAATCCTGAACCTTCTCGTTGTACTTCTTGCCATGCTTGGACATGATCAGTCTCCTGTGGTACGATCGGACGGTTTGGCCGGGGCGGCGACCGTCCTCCCACGTGAATTAAATGCCGGCAGGGTCAGAAAAGGGTCGCCGGCAGACCCAAAGAAACCAGGGGGAATCAGTCGACGACGTCGAGACCCATGGAACGGGCCGTTCCGGCAATCATGCTGGAGGCCGTTTCGAGGTTGGCGGCGTTGAGGTCGACCATCTTCTGCTGGGCGATTTCCTCAACCTGGGCCTTGGTGACCTTGCCAACCTTGTTCTTGTTGGGAACGCCCGAGCCCTTCTGGATGCCTGCGGCACGCAGGAGAAGAATCGGGGCGGGAGGGGTCTTGAGCTCGAAGGTGAAGGAGCGATCGGAGAAGGCGGTGATCAGGGCGGGAATAATGAGGCCCTTGAGTTCCGGCTTGTTCGTGCGAGCATTGAACTGCTTGCAGAACTCCATGATGTTGAGGCCGTGCTGACCGAGGGCGGGACCGACCGGGGGGGCGGGGTTGGCGGCACCTGCGGGGCACTGCAGCTTAATTTTCGCGACGACTTTCTTTGCCATGTTGCTCTGCTCTCCAGATCCCGGAACCCGGGATCGCCCGGGGGGAAAGGTAAGGGGTTTTTAGTGCCGCCCGGAGTGGGCGGATTGAAATCTTGTCAGGCCTTGTCGACTTCGAGGACGCCAAGGTCGACCGGGGTCGCACGGCCAAAAATCGAAACCATGACCTTGAGACGGGCCTTCTCGTGGTCGATTTCCTCGACCGATCCGATGAAGTTGGCAAACGGCCCCTCGATGACCTTGACCTGATCGCCAACCTGAAACTTGATCTCCGGCTTGGGACGGTCCTTCTTGTGCTCCATGAGACCGACGATACCCATGACCTCCTCCTCACTGAGGGGAGTGGGGACGTCACCGGTGCCCACCATGCGGGAGACACCATTGATTTCGAGGATCATCTTGAAGAGCTCCTCGTTATTGGCACAACGCACGAAGACATAACCGGGCATGAGATTGCGCCCGCTCTCCTTGCGACGGCCATCCTTGACCTCGACAATTTTTTCCTCGGGGATGATGATCTCGGCCAACTCATCGCGCAAACCTTCGATGGATGCACGGTGCTCGATGTCGCGCTTAACGCGCTTCTCAAAGCCCGAGTAGGTGTAGATGGCGTACCAGTTCAATGGATTCCCCTGGGAGTAAACTTGAGACCTAAGGACATCAGTGCCGACGGGATCAGGCCCCGCCACCACCAACGAACAGCACCTGGACGATGTGGGAAAGGATGAAATCCCAACCACTGAGAAACAGGGCGATGACGGCGGTGGAAATCAGCACAACGATGGAGTAAGTCTTCAACTCCTCCTTCGTCGGCCAGACAACCTTGCTCATCTCCGTGCGAACTTCGCCGAAGTAAAGCTTCATTCGCGTGGCAATTCCCGCTTTTTCAGCCATCAGAACGCTTTCCGTTTCCTCGGAAACGGGCCGACAAACCAATGTCGGCCCGCACCTGAAAAAATCAACTTGGGTGTGGCAGGGGCAGAGGGACTCGAACCCCCAACCTGCGGTTTTGGAGACCGCTGCTCTACCAATTGAGCTATACCCCTAGACCAATGGGCAAAACAAGCCCGCCCACGAGCCACGCTGACCCGAGGGCCGGGAAGTAAAGGCAAGCACCCGGCCGAAAGCAAGGGCAATTTTTCACGGAAAGCCAACTTTTCAACCACATCAAGATTGACCAGCCTTCTGCCCAAGATCCACCCCGCCCTCCAAACCACCTTCCGTTGACGCCCACCCACAACCAAGGGAAAACCTCAAAACAAGAAAGCGGATAAAGAAGAATCTAATTATCTGCCCAACAAGGGAAAAGCACCATGAACCCCAGACAACGAGTCCTCGCCACCCTCGAAGGAAAACAAACCGACCGGCTGGCCGTCGATTTGTGGTACACCTCGGAAGTCCACGACGCCCTCATCGCCCATACAGGGACCACCAATGAGGTCGACATGTGGCGCGCCCTCGGGATCGACAAGATGGCCTGGGTCGGCCCGGGCTACAAGGGGGAAACGGCGCCGCTCGCCCCGGGAGCCGAGTCGGTCACGCCCTGGGGTACCCAACTCAAGCGGGTGGTTTCGGGATCCTCCACCTATTTGGAGCAGATGATTTACCCCCTCGCGGAGTTGGAGGAGCCGGAGGAGCTGGACGACTTCCCCTGGTGGCCCGATCCGGAGGCCTTCGATCTGGAGCCGGTCCTCGACCGGCTTAACGAGGTCGGCGATGAATTCGTCACCCTCGGGCCGTGGATTTCCATCTTCGAGATTTACTGCCAGATGCGGGGCCTGGAGGAGGGGATGATCGACCTGCTCGCGAATCCCGAATTCGTCACCGCCGCACTTGATCGTATTGAGTCCATTCAATCACGGCTCCTCGAACGCATCTTCAAGGCGGGAACCCGACGCCCAGATCTGGTGTTCATCAGCGATGACATGGGGAGCCAGCACAACCTCCTGATGTCACTGGCGACCTGGGACGAACATATTGGGCCACGTCTCACCCGCTGGTGTGACCTCATTCATCAAAATGGAAGCCGTGTCTTCTACCACACCGACGGCGCCGTCAAGCCGCTCCTTGGCCGTCTTGTTGACGCGGGAATTGATGTCCTCAATCCCCTCCAGCATCGTTGTCCCGGGATGAATCTCGATGACTTGGCCAGGGATTTCGGATCCCGGGTGACCTTCCACGGCGGGGTTGACACCCAACAGGTTCTCCCCTTCGGCACCCCCGAGGATGT
>JAFIGB010000312.1 GCA_020831705.1 Candidatus Sumerlaeia bacterium
ACGCCCGAGCCAACACCGGAACCCACCCCGACCCCGGAGCCGGAGCCGGAACCCACGCCCGAGGCATCGGCACTGACCGGTCTGCTCGACGCCCCGACACCGACGCCCGCCCCGGATCCCGTGCGTAGGTGGGAATATGACAGCGCCGGCATCATGCGGGTGGATCTCCCCGGCTTGACATACCCGGCCGCTGTATTAACGTGGGTCAACGAAACGCGGAACGAGAAATTGCTGGAGGGCGACTTGAAGGTGCTGCGCGAGAAGTCGGTCGAGGAGGTTGCCGCGTTGAAGCTGACATCGGGTCGGCCCCCGCTTTACCTGCGGGAGGCCCGCCTTCCCGCCGCGCTGCACCTGATGCAGCCACGGCTCCTTCCCGCCATTATTCAGTCCGACAGTAATGCGCCGGGCTTCGGCCCCTACTCGGTTCTCTTCTCCCTCAACGAGGAGGAGGCCGAGGTTCACGATCCCCGGACGGGTCGCCAGTTTGTTTCCATCGAGGTCCTGGAGGACCATCTGACCGCCATCCATGTGCTGTTCTCCGATCCCTTTCAGGTGACGGGACTGCAGCGCCAGGACCGTGGTCCCCGGGTGGATGCCCTTCAGGATCTTCTCCGTGAGATTGGTGTCTATCTGGCGGTGGAAAACAGCGGTACCTTCGATGCCACCACGGAAAGAGCAGTGCGCCGATTCCAGGAGGAAGCCGGGCTTCCAGTCACTCCGGAAATCGACACCATGACTGCCTTCCATTTGATTCTGGAGGCTGCTCCATGAGTTCGATCCTTGATGCCCTCGAAAAAGCCCGCCGTGAGCGGGAGGCCCGCCAGGGCGAGGCCCAACCCGCGGGGGGTGAAGCTGGTGGTACGGCGACCTCATCGCCCATGACCCCCGCCGCCCAATCCCATCGCCTTGTCTATATGCTCATCGCCCTGATCATCATTGTGGTGCTCTTCGCGGGTATATCCATCGCCGCCGTTGTGTGGCTGGTTTCCGGCGATCGCAATGGAGGGTCCGACCAGACCGTGGCCATGATTGCCCCCGTTCCCGTCGAGGCTCCCGAGGCAACACCAACACCCACTCCGGAACCGACCCCGTCGCCAACACCGCAGCCCACACCAAGTCCCACACCGCAACCCACGGCCACTCCCCAGCCGACACCGACGCCATGGCCGTCCCCCACACCGTGGCCCAGCCCGACATCGCCTCCCCCGCCAACGGAAACACCCCGCCCCGAGGAAACACCGGTGCCACGGGAAGGTTACGCGGCCCTTTTCAAGACGGGCGACATCGTCCCCTCCCATCGCATTGGCCTTGAAGTTACGGGGATTATGGAGATGTCGTCGGGCAATATAGCCATCATCAACGACCGCCACATCCGTCCCGGACAAAAGGTGGGCGATCTGCATATCATCGAAATCAACATGAGCCACCTGGTTGTGGATCTCGGCGACGGTGTCGTGGTCAACGTGACCTACTGACCGGCGGTGACCCGGCCCGCCAATCGGATTCCCGTCCCATCCAGATAGAGCAGCGCCGTTGATCCCGCCACGCCTCCCAACGCCAGAAAATCCGTGCCAACAAGATATCCCGGCGATTCCATTCTTGTTGGCATTTCCCCATCCTCCTCAATAACGTGGGAGCAAATCAGGCTTCCATCCGGCTCCAGAACAAGCCACGCCCCACCGTCCGGCGCCCGCAGGGAAAGACCGCCGTCCATGCCAACGGTCACACCCGGGGGAGGATCCCCGCTGTCGACGGTGATGGCCCCATGTATATACAAGTTTCCGGACGCATCAAGGCTACCCAGGTGTCCTTCGCCAACGAGGAGTACAAGACCACCATCCGCGAGCCACCTGCCAAAGGCATCCTCCCCCACCATGACTGGCATCCAAAAACGGACGCTCCCAATCTCCTGCCCGAGAACGCCATCCCCAAGTTCCACGCCGGTCACCTCGCCAAGTGCCCTCCAGGGAGGAACAGGGGAGGTGGGCAGCCGCAGGACAGGATCATCACCCGGTGACAGGCGCTCCATGGAGATCATTCCCGACTCCACATGACCCGTGGATATTGCCCGGGATTCAAGGGCGCGGACCAAATGCCCCGAACCGGAAAGGAGCCAGCGCAACGCAGGCGATGGCGGTACCCCATGGACAATGGAGGCGTCCAATGCGATACCGTCATGGCGTATCAATCGATGGGCACCCAGCGACTGGGAAGGATGCACGGCACGGGTGGAGAACCCCGGTTGATAGACACTTCCGCCAGGTAGCTTCACCCCGGGCGATTGGGCGGGATCCGGTGTATAGACATCGAACCGCCACTTCCCCGTCCACCAGCGCAGGCCAAGAAGCCCCTCGGCAAGGGCCGTCTCCATGGCATCGGACACCGCATCCGCCCCCTGAATGACGGCTCCAAACCCCATGTGGCGTGCGGTGCCGGCATCCCGGGCATCATCCACGGACGATTCGTCGAGATTCCCGCCATCCAAGCCCCCAAGCAGGGGATCCATCAGCATGGAAACGATGGCATCTGCCGGGTTGGCGAGGCCGCCGTTGCCGACTCCACGACCCGCGACAAGGGCATGGATGGAGGTGGATGGCGCCACCGATGTTGCGGGACGCAGTTCAGCCACCCACTGGACATCACGCAGGCGCAACGTCCAGGGACTGCCGGGCGACACCCCGGCGAGGACAAACCGAATCCACGGACTTCCACCGTCGGGGCCAAGAAAGGCCATCCCCTCCCCTTCCTCCAGCAGGTGGGTAACCTCCAGACGGCCACGAAAGGCGACGATGGGCATGGTGGCCAGCGCCGTGACTGAAAGAGGGGAGGAAACGCCGACGGGTGCGGGCGGGGCAGCGCCACGGACCTCCAACGACGGTGTTTCAATGAACACATCCCCGCCGTCGGGAAGCTCCACCGCATATTCGGCGGCCGCATTTGTATAGTCAGCCCGATCCACAGGATTTGTCGGCTCCAGAACAAAAAAAAGGAGCTCCGTGCTGTCGGCTCCGACGGTGAAAATGTCCTCGTCGGCAACCATTCCATCAATCTTGATGCGCAGACGTATATCCACGGGGTCGGCATCATCCCTGTTGGTGATACGCATCGACAGGCGAATCCTGTCGACCTGCTCCGGGAGGTTTTCATTCGTCTGGATTCCACAAGAAATGCCCACCTCCGTGGATTGGTTAATTCCGTATCCCTGCCGGTGTATATCGCCGATGATTTCCGAGTGAATGGCCCAGGAGCCGTCCAGCACCATGGGTGTCGATGGGGCGCGGTGCCAGCGTATATAAAAACCGTCGTCCTTGTCGGGAACATCGGCACTCCCCGCTGCCGGGGCATCCTCCAGGCGGTACCCCTGGCCAATATTGATCATGGCCACCCGGCTTCCCTTCCCCACCATGACCTGCAGCTGGCCGCCGTCCTCCCAGAAGGCGCTTTCCGTGAAGTAAAACTCAAGGAACAGGCGCTCAACGAGGGCGTGGCGACGGTTCCCGATGGATTGGTCCTTCGTATAGATGGCTTCCAATGTGTCACTTCCATGCTGCAAAAGCGCCCCCGCGCTCGCCACCTGGGCCGGGAAGGCATTGTTCCCACCGAAGGAGCTGTTTTCTCCGGTGAGGCTCCAGCTCCCCTGGCCGTCACGGAGCGGTGTCTCGACGGAATCCCGCCCATGGAGAACACGAAGGGGGAGCGCATCACGGGTGAAAAGCAACCAGTCGCGTCCGCCAGCATCCTCCTGCTCCACGGTGCCATCGACAATGGGACCGGACTCCAAATCGTCCATCCGTGTTTCCTCCACCGAGCCCGGATGATCGGCAACACACCAGCGAAGTGGCGTTTCGGAAAGGCGCAATACGGAGGCACCCCGTGGATGTTCCCGCGGCGCCGGGCGGGTCACAAATTGCAGGCGATCGGGATGTTCCATGTCCCATGTATATCCAATGACTTCGTCCTGAATCTGCACGGTCCCTTCGGGTGGCCAGGAAACCGGCCGAAGAAGAAGCGCCTCCGTCGCAGCGACGTCAATATCCTCCCCAAGTTGACCCCGTTCCACATGGAAAAGGGGAACACCATGTACCCACATCGTCCCAAACACCTGGGGAAGCAAGCGGTCATCCGAAAGGTCGGCAATGAATTGGGAGCGGCGGCGACAGAGGGGCCTTCCTCCGTTTGGGTAACCGTGATGAAAACGAAGTACCCACACCATGTCTTGACGCCGGATCTCGTGAAGGCGACCGATACAGATTTCAATCCATTCTGCATCGGGTTCGACACGGAGCGAAAGCACCGCCATTACCGGAAGTGCCTTCTCCACCCCCGCCAGCAGCAACAGCGTGGGGAGCTCCTGATCCGTGGCGAGCTTGACGGTGAATTCCCCCCGGAGCGTACGCCGAATGGTGTCAGGGAATCCAAATCCCTGGCGGACCTTCATGGTGGGATGACCCAGAAATCCCTCGGGTTCGACCACAAATTCCCCTCCGGGCCAGACAAGGGTCAATTTCCATGCTGGCTCCATCATCATTCCTCCTGATTCAGAAAAGGATCAAAACTTTCCAGATGATTGGCGTCCCACTCGATGACAAGCCCATCCCGCTCCCCCGCCTCCAACCTCAATAGGGAACCCTCACGCAATCCACCATGGGGCGTGACGAGGAGGAACGACTGGCGGTCCTTTCTTTCGCGAAGGAACGCCTCCACGCCCTCCTGTATATTCTTCCGGCATGGATATACATGCCAGTGCACCCGTTCCCGCCATTGGCCGAGGAGCACTTGATGGCGATTCCCCCCAAGGTCACGAAGGTTCCTCGACCATTCCTCCGGCGCGACAACACGCTTCTCCCGGATACCCCTCCCCAGTTCCACGCCATCCCCAAGTGTATAGATCACGGTGCCTGATTCCAGGGGGCGAACAAGTGGCTGTTCCAGGTGCAGGACACCATCTCCAGCAGTCATTTTCCCCGGGGACCACGCCCCACCATTGGCAATGACCCCGGTCATTTCCTCCCCGTCAATACCCTCCAGAATTGTGAAGGCTGTAATTTCATCGTTCCCCTCGGGCACTTTCTCATCCAACTCGAAGGCGGGCGAGGCTTGTGTGTATATACCTGCCGGGCGTTGAGCAGTGCCCGGGAAATGGGTGACAAGGTCAAGAATGATCCCCCGCACCAGCGGGTCGCCATCATGGCGCCGAAAGGCCTCAACCAGGGCGAAACCTGCCTCCAGTGCATCCGTGAGCTTGATCGCCGCCCGGACAAGTTCCTCCTCCTGGAAAGCGACCGACAATTCAAGGGACCAGGCCATGGTGCCATCCCGACGGAGCCCCCCCGTGAGCAAACGCGCCTCGGGAAGCCTGCGAATTCCCTCCTTCGACGCCTGCACACCCGGTTGCAGGCTTGCAAGAACATGCCAGCCGGGGAGGCATTCCCTGATGGCGTCGAGAAGGTGCTCCTTCATGTCCAGAATGTCATGCAAATCGGTGAATGGCATGGGTGGTCACCATTTTCTCAGGATGGGGTTGCGGCGTGGGGGTGGTGTGTTTGTTCCATCCACACGCCTCCCTGGTGTATATCCGGGAACGGGATGGCGCCCCGCTGCCATTTCCTCCAGGATTTTCCGTGTTCGTACCGCACGTTCCGACCAATGCCCGGGAATCATTTCCCGCCGCCGATGAAAGAGATACTCGACGGCGAGCGTCACCGCATGGTCGACAAGGATTGGGTGGAGCACGGCGGATTCGTCTATACAATGGGGGGCAAGCATGGCACGCACCTCCCGTTCCCCGGATTCCAGGGCGCCCTGCAACACGTCAGGGCCGGGAAGGCCGGGATCGCCATCCTCGGAAAGCGCCGCGAGAACATCCGCCGACAAGGCCGACAGCAATTTTGCGGAGGAAATCATCATCATTCCTTTCAGGGGAAACCGGGGATGCCATGGGAGCACCCCCGGTGGATTGCTCAATGGATTGCAGGTGGGATCAGGAAACCGCGTTGCGCAGGATATACCCCGCACCCGGGGCGACGATCTTCTGGTCGTAATACTTCTGGACCCGGATCATAGTGGCCTTGCGGCGTTCCTCGCGCCAGGTCTGGACGCTGCTCCCGCGGCTGCTGCCAAGGGCCTGCCCCCAGATGAACGTCAACGCCGGGGCAACCATCTTGAGCGACGGGCGCTGCGGCACGTGAAGAAGGAGGACATCATCACCCCAGATCGGCGCGAGATCCGGTTCCTGGCCCCGGGGAGCCACGTTCTGGAAGGCGCGTGCCACGAGGACCTTTTCGACGTCGAACAGTTCCGCCAGGACACCGGTCCCCACGACCCCGAGGCTTGAATACTTCACGCGCTCGACGATCTTCGGGTGGTTGCGGGCAACTGTATAGACGGAATGGGGAAGCACGAGCACATTCGGCACGGCCTGCACCGCGGCGAGAATCGCATCCCGCCCCTCCTCGATCTGGGCCACGGGATCCACGCTGCTGTCATTCCAATCCTGCCCCGTCTGCCCAAGATCCACCCCGGGAAGGTTCCCCGGTTTGCGAAGAACCCCGGCAAGGTTTGCCTCCTGGTTGAGGAGAATCTTTTCGGTGAGAAATTCCACGCGCTCAACCTGGGGCTGGAGGGGCGCATCGGCATTTTCCCGCTCCTCATCGGGGAGGGCGGATTCCAGGGCGTGATCGCTGCAGTAATACGAGTCCGAACTGAGGGCGAAATCCACCTCGGTGGCCTCGGTCCCGGGAGCACGACCGTCCCACGTGGACCGGATCGTCTCCCGTTCGGGATCATGGATGAAGTAGCGGTCGCTTTGCTTGCGGACGCTGACCTCCGGGGCCAGTTCCCGGGCAATGAAGCCCGGATTGCGGTAGGCGATGCTCACGTTGGTGAGCGCAACATCGTAGTGGACGCTGTGAACGTCGGGCATTGTATATACCTTCCTTTCAGGTTTTCGTGAAGGGTTTCAATCAACCGGCGAGATAGACATCGAAAATGTCACCAGCGCCGGAGGCACCATTTTCCGCGATGCCGATGGGGAAGCGTGTCTCGGGGAGGTTTTCCACCTGGAGAATCGCCGGAGCGACGATGCCGCTTCCAGTGCTTCCCGTCTCCGCATCCACATGGATCAAGGCAGCCAGGTCGTCGTCGGCCTCGATTTCCGCAATGAGCGAGGCCGCCGTCTGGATGACCTCGATTTCGTCGTGCTCAAGAACCAGACGGAGCGCGCCGCCGGTGAAGGACCAGGAAAAGGGCGCCGATTCGCCCGGGTCGTGGAGTTCCAGCGCAAGCCCCGCTGCAAAGTTTCCACGGTCGGCCCAGTGAAAAATCAGTGAGTTGTTCCCGCCGGCACTTCCGGTGCTCCAGCGGGGAAGCGGGCAACGCCCCAGGTGCCCCAGGTCGTTCACCACACGGACGCGATCCCCACGGTCGATAATGCCGGTGGAAATGGCCCCGGTAATACCCAGGCGACGGACGGCAACGAATGCCCCCTCGCGGGGCTGGGAGTAGGTCGTGATGCCGAGGATGTGGGGATCGTCGGGGGTCGCAATGCGGCAGGTCCCCTCCCCCTCGGTGGCGACAACGGCAACACCCGCGTCAACACCCCCCTCGTTGAGAATGCGATACGCCTTGTCGAGGACGTAATTGGACATGATGATCAAGCCTCCATCGTGTATAGATTGATTTACGTGGTGGCGCCAAGGAGCGCCGTTCGGTAGTCGAGTTCGGGGTTTTGCGCCATGAGGCCAAGGGCACGGAGGTGGGCCTCGGCGGAGGCCGGTTCGGAGACGCCGCACAACCCCGCCGAAAAGGATGCCGTCGCCTCCGTCATGATCTCCTCCCGCGCACCCGGTGTTACGGGAACGGGAGGAACGGACAACACGGCAACAAGGCGGTTGCGGGCTTCATCGCCGGGGAGATGGGCGAAAAGGTCGAAGACCCCTTCCTCCTCCCAGCGCGGGTTCCAGGTGCCCGCCTCCTCCAGCGACTTGCGGATGGCGCCGCGATCCACTTCCGCTTCCGGCACCGGCTCGGTTTCGAGGGTAAACGAGACAATGTCGGCCTCATCGGTGGAAAAGGCGGGATCGGCAAGACCGCTTACCCGGGGCGTTGCCGCGCCAAGAAAGCTGACCGCCTTGAGGTATGGCGCTCCGGTGTCACGAAAACGGCGGAAAAGCTCGACGCTTCGCTTGCGAAAGGCACCGGACCGAACGGCCTCCACAAGGGCGGGGCTGAGACGCCCGAGCCGTGCCACCAGCCGGTCGCCAACGACCTTCAACCCCGCAACCCAGCCATGGGCGGGACCATCCTGGGCGTGGTCGATGGTCACCGGCGCCTCGTGGAGGTCCGGGTTGTAGTTACCGGCAACACGGGCCAGGTCGTCATCTGTATAGACGCCCCGGGCACCATAATCGCCGCTTCGGAAGACCTCAATTTCGAGTTCATCCTCGTTTGGATTCACCATCTGAATCTCCTTTCCTGAATTTGGGCCTTTGTTGTGTGGGAAACGGGCCGTCTATACAGGCCGGTTCCCCGTGTCCTCCCGGGATCCCGGGACCCCCTCGACACGGACGCCATGGTCGGCCGTCCGCATTCCTCCCCAGGGAACGGGGGGAAGCTGGAGCCGCTCGCGGACCTCGTTGATCGTCAGCACACCAAACTGAAGGTGATACTGGTAGAAGTTCGCATCGTCGTATTTGAGGGGAAGCTCGCCCGGCTGGGGTGCGGGGCGACCATATCGTGTATAGAAGTAGGATTGAGGCAGGGAAACACCCAGCCCGAGGAGGGCCTGGTCCACGCGAATCCGCTGATATAGATCCTCCGGCCCCTCGGTTTCGATGGCAAGACGGGGGCGGGGCGCATCAGCGGGGAGGTTTGCCTCGCAAATCCAGCCAATCAATGTCTCGTTGATCGTTGTTTCCAGAAGCCGGGCATCGGCATCAATATAGTCCTGGCGAACGAGCTGGTGGATGTTTCCAAGGGCCAGCGACCCGCTTCTTCGCCCCTCGCCACTGGTGAGCGTCGCCCCGAGGATGATCTTCGACATCTCGTCGTTGCACCAATCGAGGAGATCCCGATAACAGCGCCCATCACCGGAACGATTCGACTCCAAGAGTTGAAGACGGATGCTTTCGGGGAGGATCACATGGGATTCCGCGTGGAGGGCATCGAGGATTTCGGTCAGGCGGCGCTGGTCCTCGCCGCTGATCCCCGGGGCGCAGGTCGCCACGGTGGTCGGCGATCCATGTTTCTCGTTATAGACACCCCACGACTTGAGGGCATTTTTCTTGAACCAATACATCCAGTAGGCGTGTTGGGCGAGGCCGCGTCCGTAGGGATTGCGAAAATCCGCCCCGAATGTCAGCGCGATGAACTTCCTCGGAGGCGCCGGGAAATGCTGACGCGCGGGAATGGGATGACGGCCCGGGCCTTCTGTCCCATCCACCTCACGCGCCCTTGAGCTGGAACGGAATGGCGGCGAAAGCAGGTTCAACCCACCAGCCTGGTCGAGGAGGAACCACTCCTGCGGATGGGCGATCCAGTTGACGGGAACAAGGTGCCCCGCGCTGTTGTAATCCCAGACGAGTTCCACCACGGAAAAGCCCTTGGAAATTGCCTCCAACAGGGCACGCAGAAGCCCCTCAAAACGGGGAATGGAATGCAGGGCATCCTCGACAAATTGCGCGGCATGGCGTGCCGTTTCATCCCCCGACCGGGCAGGAAGCACCTGGCGGGGAAGTCCCAGCAGCCCATTGAGACGTGTCTGAAGGAGGGAAAAAAGATGCCCGTCCTTTTCCTCCATTTCGGCATACAACTCATAAACGGAGCGATGGACCCGCCCCGAAGAGGATTCAGCCTGCAGCAACGCCACGGGCGATCGATCATCACGAAGCCCCTGGCCCGCCCACCATTGCTCGGCGGGGTTGACCAGCGGCTGGACTTTTGCAGATGGGCTTGGCACCAGATTCCTCCCGGCATGGAAATCTCACCGCGCCTTCAACGCGGTACGGTGCCAACATCGCCAACTGGGTATCCGCCTTCCGGACTCCACGGACTCGGCGGACAAATTCGCCCACAAAGAAAACCCGGAGGTGAAGTTCCTCCGGGCCCAGTCCTGCATCCGTTCTGCTGTCTATCTATCTAGCTGGCAGCGGCGTTCTTCTCCGCTGGTGTTTCCTCCACGAGTCCCTTGGTGATCATCTCGCCGGTGTACTTCTCCAGGTCCGCCTCCACCTGCTTGACCAACTGGCGATTCACACTTTCAGCAGCAACACGGATCGCGTTCATGATCGCCTTCTGATTGGAGGATCCATGGCAAATAATAGCCACACCGTTCACACCAAGAAGGGGTGCGCCGCCGTACTCGTCATAATCCGTGCGCCGCTTCAGGCCCTTGATGGCCGGGAGCATCAGCGCACCGCCCACCATGGTGGGAATCGACCGCCGGGCTTCCTTCTTCAAAAGCTCGGTAATCGTCTTCGCCAATCCCTCGGAGGTCTTCAGCACGATATTGCCCACAAAACCATCACAGACAATCACATCAAATTCACCGGTGAAAATATCACGTCCCTCGGCATTTCCCACAAAGTTGATTCCCAGCGAGCGGAGCAACTTGTTGGTCTCCAGCGTGACCTCGTTTCCCTTGCTGTCCTCCTCGCCAATGGAAAGGAGCCCAATACGCGGATTGGCGCGGCCAAGCACCTCACGGGCGTAGGTCGCCCCCATAATGGCAAAATTCACCAACTGGCGGGGCTTGCAATCCACCACCGCCCCCGAATCCACCACAACCACGTGATCAGCCATGGTGGGAAGCAGGGCGGCAATCGCCGGCTTCTTGATCCCGGGAATGTTGCGCCAACTCATCATCGCATGGGCCAGAAAGGCTCCCGTGTTCGCCGGAGACACCACCGCATCCCCCTCGCCCCGCTTCACCAGGTCCACCGCAATGGCCAGCGAGGAATTCTTCTTCCGCAGCGAATCGCGTGGATTATCCGTCATCACCACCTTCTCCGCCGCATGAACCACCTTGATCCGTGGATCTCGAATGTTCAATCGCGACAGGAACCGGCGGATATTGCGTTCGTTGCCGACAATAATCACTTCCAGATTGAACTTCTGCGCCGCCAGCACGGCCCCCTCAATACAGGGACGCGGCCCATGGTCCCCCCCCATGGCCTCCAAAACAATTCGCAATGGTCGATTGATCATCTCTAATTCGGCACCAGATCATGGATTCGTCCAAGGGAATGCCCAAAAACCAAACACCCCCGCCGGCAATCTGGTGGAAACGCAAAGGGATGACAAGGATGAAGGATGAGGGATGAAGGGTGAATGAAGTTTTTTTAAGGATGGAAGCGGGGGGCAGATTCATCCTTGGTGGCTTGGATTGAGTGAACAAGGAGGCCTTTAGAGCATTGGAAGGTTGGCGGTCGTAATCCTGAAACGAGGTGTCTCCTGACGCCAGATCTGGGAGGCGACAAGGGTGGCAAACCGTTACCAATGTCCTGAACCTGAAACGTTACCTATGTCTTGAACCCGCACCAAGGATGGGAAGTCAAAGCGAGAGAGGGCAGATTCATCCTTGATGCTTTGGATTAAGTGAACAAGGAGGTCTTTAGAGCATTGGAAGGTTGGCGGTCGTAATCCTGAAACGAGGTGTCTCCTGACGCCAGATCTGGGAGGCGACAAGGATGAGGGATGAAGTTCAAATGATGAATAAAGCTACATCAAGTTTAGAAATAAGTCTGCTTTAATGTAATTTTTTTATATTCAAAATCTATTCATCCTTCCTCCTTCATCCCTCATCCTTCACCCTTGCGTCACTCCTCCCCTCCAGCGTGGTGGGAGAGGTATTTGTCGATCGCCGCGCGCTGGCGGTCCGGGTAATCTTCGTAATCCATGTCCACCAGTGCCTGGGCGAAGCCTCCCGGGTAGAATTCGTTGAGGAGTGAGGGCATTTCCATGAATCGGTACTGGTTGCCCGAATCATGGGCGTGGGTGGACGGCTGACCGGGCGTGGAGACGGAGGTGGAGTCGGGGAAGATATTGCGGAAGTTGAAAAAGGCGGATGGAACTTCCTCCTCGTCGAGAAAGCCCATCTCCTTGATAGTCACGCGAAACTTTGATTCGTAGGGGCAGGTTCCTTCCGTGTTTCCACCGGTGCAGGTCCAGAATGTATAGACACGGGGCAATCGCAGGCCATTGATTTCCGTGTACTCCTCGACCGTCATGCTTCGCTTCAGCCGACCCGGGTCGGAGGTGCTGTACCACTCGATGCTCCGTAGGGCGCCGTCGGTGTGGATTTCAAATCGTGGTTGCTCCTTGACGAAACCCGGTTCGCGCTCGGGAATGGTAACATTGATTTGAAAACTTTCGGGATCCACCCTTTGGATGGAGTGGCGATGGAGACCAAGGGCGTGTTGGAGGATTTCATCGGGGTTGGTGGCGGCGAGCCACTTTTCCTGGGCCTCACGCTGGTCGTCCACATGGGTGAGTTGCAACCTGGGGTTAAGAATCTCATGAAGATCGTATCCCACGGGACGTGGCACCGTCATGGCCTTCATTGAAAATCGTGAAATGGCAAAGATCGGTCGATCAGAATAGGCGATGGGCCAAGGAGCGCTGTGGTTCGTGCCAACCCCGCCTTCATTCATGTCCCACCAGTAGGAATGTTCAACACCATCACGGGCGGCCATATAGCGGCGTGCTCGCTGGGTGTCGGGTTTTTCGGGATCACGCCGGGCCAGAATTTCAATGGCCAGGTTGTCGCCTTGGATGAGTTCGACAACCAGTTCCCGGGTGTTTCCCGATAAATCCGCACCGTCTTCCACGCGCAGGAGGTTTTCCCGCTCATAGATAAAGTAGGCGCCATTGTTGAGCATTTCAGCTCGTGTTTGCAGCCCTGCCAGGGCGTGGTCGAGGGCGTGGTCGTCAAGTCCGTCAATGGCCGTGGCAGCCATTGGAAAAAACCCCATGGAGAGGACAAGGGAGATCCGAAAAAATCGGCCCCCTGCCGGAGCGATCATGTTCATGGTACGGTATCCACCTTTGTCTGCATCGTATCGTGGAAAATGTTCCCGGAGACAGAGGGGCGATCGCACCTGAACCGCCCATGCCCCGGCGTGTTCAGCAGTTGTCGTTGCAACCGGTTGCCCTGAAGTTCAATTGCGGCGCATGGCATGACGTCTGGCTGGGGCCACCACCGTGGTACTGACAAAGCTTTTGCCCTGTGTAGGGATTCATGTAACACTCGCCAATAATTCTGTTTCCACAACTGGACGCACCGGACAAATCGCAGGTTTTTCCGGGAGAATCGGACTTTGCGCAGCCGTAGCCATTTCCCGGATTCTCGCACTTCCAGCACGAGTAACCTTCCGAGCCACCCCAAGTCGCCTGACAGGAGGAGTCCCCCGAAGAAGGACAGGCATCTGGAATCTGCACGCAACAAAGGCCTGGCTCCACAGGTCCTGCAGCCTTGGTTTCATGAAAAACAAAAATGAGGGCACACGCAATCAAAATTGCAGGGGCCACCCATTTTAGCAACGACTTCTCATTGATCCTCTTGCTCATTTCGTTCCTCGATTTGGTAGCGATGATTCCGATTTACCAGCGGTAGTTTTCCGTATTGAAGAAGTGCTTCGGGTAGAGGCGGACGGCAAGGTCACGGAGCCGGGCGGCCTCCTCGGTGTTTCCAGCAACGCGATTGGACTCCGAAAGGTTGTAGAGCGCATGCATGCGGTAATTGATCGTCGGGTAGTAGTCCGAGTCGGGCGGGAAGGTATCGAGGAGCCAGCGGTAATGGGCCGCACGCTCGTCGTTCCGGTCCATCCTGGAAAGTGCCCAGCATGTATAGACCGTGGCCGTCCCAAGTTGCTTCCAGTTTTCCGGGTATTGTGTTTTCAATTCCTCGAACTGGTCGAGGACCTTCCCGTAATCACCGTCCCAATAAAAGGACTCCAGTTTCATCAGGTGGGCGGTCGCCCGTGTTTCGGCCGGAAAGTCCTCCTCGGACATGATTTCCTCCAGCAGGCTCCTCACGTTCGCCCATGCATCCGCGGAATCGAGGTTGGTGGCCTGCTCAAAAAGCAGCCCCGCCTGCTCCAGAAGGATCCGGTGCTTGTCACTCACCTCCGCAGGCGTCAGGCCGAGAAGGCGGGTGTTGAGATCGAGGACTTTTTCCAGCAGTTCCTGGTTCTCATCGCTCCGTGTCGGGTTGTCCCGTGAATGCGTTGCCCGGGCGTATAGATCGCCGTGGTGAATCTGCTTGAGACGAAAGAGCGCCTCACGATTGAAGGGGTGGGACGGGGAAAGATCCGCATTCGCCACCAGTGCCTCCTCGAAGGCATGAGCGGCGGCGGCCCGATCCTCGGCCATCAGGTGTATATACCCGATACGAAGACGGGCATCACGCCCAACCCGCGTTGGCGGTGTGTGGGACTTGACATCCTCAAGAATCGCCAGGGCCTTCCCAATATTTCCATTGTTGCCTTCGCGAATGGCGGCACGGACGTTGTTGTGGTGGGCCAGTTCGGTTTCCACCTCGGAACGCCGCAGGGCGGCACCTTCCCCTTCCGGCTGGAGCAATTCCTCCACCAGTGCCGCGGCTTCCGCCCCCCAGCGACCATACACCGGATCGCCCGCAAAACAGGAGAGAACCAGCGCCCGCGTGCCGGCATCAACCTCCTCAAGGTGGGAAAGTCCACGCACGGTATACCACGCCACAAGGACGGGGTTGACCGTTCGGTTGTCCACACCCTGGGAGTGATGAACCAGCAGCGTCATCATATTGCAAAGGTCACTTTGTGATGCCTTTTCGTCGATGATGTCGGCAATCAATCCGGCATACCTCGCCATCGTGCGGGACGCGGCGGCGTTGTCCCAACCATCCTCTACGGCTCCATGGAACATGCCGCGGGCGTCGTGATAATTCCCACCAGATCGGATCAGGTGAAGGCCACGGCGATGGGCGTGCTTTCCGGCCTCGTCCAGGTCCCAATGGAAATGCTCCGCAAAGGCCGCACTCCAGTCTGCATCCTTATAGTCGGACTTGATCCAGTAATGGTTTAGCAGGGCACATCGCGCACGGTCCCTGTTGGATTCCGAAGTGGGTGCGGCAATGATGTCGAGAAAGATCGCCTCGGCATCGCTGTTTTGATTCAGGGAACCGAGATGGTTTCCGGCTTCGAGAATAATTGCATTCAGGTCTTCATTGCTCCAATTCCCACCAAGCAGGGGCACAAGAGCACGGGCACTTTCCAAACCCGGTTCGGAGTAAAAGGAGATGAGGGCCTCCAGATGTTGACGCTCATTGCTGGACAGGCGCTGGGAGGTAAGATTGTCCTCAAGGAGGTCGGTGGCCTTCACAAGATCACCGGCGCGAAGGTGTTCCAGCCCGCGGCGCAATTCAAAGCCAACACGCAGGTTTCCATCATCAGCCGGGGAACCGTTGGCCGAGAGGAGGAGGGCACCGACACAAAACAGCCGGCACGCAAGAGAAGCCAATCCACTCATCGGAGGGAGTCTCCTTTTGGGACAGAAAATTAGGTCGTCCTGTGACAACGGTTGCAGGGCTAAATATTATGCCCAGCGAGGGTCAACAGAAAAAAAACAATGAATCAAAGACCCCGGCGACAGGTCGCCCTTAAACCCACGAAAATCAACTGTTTTCCGGAGGAAAAAAATGCCGAGCATCCGGAACGCACCCAACAAAAAGGAAAAACCCGCCGACAACCATCTGATCACCGGCGGGCAGGAACTGACGTTCGAAGTGGCGGAAATGGTCAGTCGACCATGTCCATCCAGTCTCCGACCTGGGTCGCCTCGGCGAAATAGGTCACAACAGCACCCATAACATCATCACGGAGGTTTGCGTCCAGAATCGTCTCGAACGGGAATCCGAGATAGACAAGTGCCCCCCGGTTATCGTCACCGGGATGGACGATCGCTGCGCTCAGGTTGGGGGAATAACCACCAACATATTGCATGGCCACGGTGGCACCGCCGGTTGGCACGAGTACATCGGGGAATGCCACGTCGTACTTCCCGTGTATATCCGAACCATCGGAGAAGTTAAACGAGCCGATGCCGTCGAAGATGCCGCCCGGTACACCCTGCGCCGTGTATGTCTGGGCGTTGTCCTCGGGGTTGCCGCTGGTGAAAGGCTGGGTCTTGAGGGTGTTTTGCAGGAACGCCTTGTTGCTGCTTGAAGCGGCCGTGCGCCCGAGATCCCAGGCAACTTCTGCTCCGGAAAGGAACAGGTGTCCGCCACCAGCAAGATAGTTTTCCACAAGGGTTTGTTCCGTGGCGTTGAAGGTCACGTTGACCGTGCTTTCCTCGCCAAGGATCCAATATACTGCATTATAGTCACCCAGCTGCACCGAGCTGTCTATAACCTGGTCGTTCTGCACGGTGTCGAAGGTGACACCATGGGCGGCGAGGGATTCGCCAACTTCGACGCTGTAATCAAAGCTGTTGTTAAAGCGCGGCACCACCCGGTGAATCGTGCCACCACCTGCAGAGGGGCTCCCCAGGTAGGCCGGCTCGACCTGACGGTAGTTGGTCGTGCGGTCATATCGCTCGAAACCATTGATGATCAATGCATCCGCGCGGCCCGACTGGCGGCGAACGGAAACAACACCGGAGGGATGGGACTGGCCGCCGTCATTGGTGGCGACGACGCGGAAGTGGCGTGTCTCGCCCGCAGGCACATGGGGCGTGATGTTGAAGTTGGAGGTCGTTGCGCCGCTCAGGAATTCGACACTGGTGAATCCGCGACCGTTTTCAGAAACCTCGATGATATATCCGGTGGGCAGGTCCCCCCCGGCTCCCCATGGGCCATTTTCCTGAGAAGGCGTCCAGTTGAGGGTGACACTTCCCGAGTTGTCTGTCACAACCCAGGGATTGACCGGTGTTTCCGGTGGATAGACAGTTGGTCCGCCGCCATGATTTGCGAAGTGATTGATGATGGCATGGACCGAGTAACGGGCAAGAGCCTCGCGTACCTTCGGGTCGCGCATCAGTTGGGCATCCATCGCGTTATCGTGATAGGCGGTTTCAAGAAGGCCCGCTGTCATCTGTCCGCCAAAGTTGTTGTTGTTGATTTCACCGTAGGCCGAGAATCCACCATTAGGGCCACAACCGGACCCGAAAATGTGGTTGCTCGCCGCTGTCTTTCCCCATGTGTGCTCGAAGGGATTCCCCGGGGCGGTGGTGATGGTGCGCATGTCTGTGTTGATACGCGAGCCGATCTCCATGGCGAAGCTCACGCCGAAGGGCGTGTTGAGGGAGTTGGCGGAACTTGGGCTGGAGCAGGGGGTGCCTGAATTGCTGTTGAACAGGCCGTCCGCACCACGACCACCACCGGCATTGGAGTGGAAACTGAGGTAGAGACGATCAGAGACCTCACCACTGTCAACACCACCCTCAAAATTCATCTGGCTGGCTAGACGGGGGGGGGCATTGACGGAGTTCGTCAACAGGATACCACTCGATTGGCCACGGCTTTCCGCAAGCCAGTAGCGGGCGTTTTCCTCGTGGCGGGGCTTGCCGGAGGCGCTTCCCTCCGCCCGTGAATCACCCATTCCGTTGCCCCAGCGAATGGAGTCCGCAAAGGCATTCGATCCCGGAGCACCGGAAAGTCGCGAGTTGGTGATCTGCACGAAGGCCTGCTCACCCGGCTCGAACCAATAGCTCCCCAGGTATACCCAACCGGACCCCACACGCTGGTGGTTGATGCGCATGGATGTTGTCCCGCCGGAATGGCCAACAATGTATTCCTGGTTGATGCGGTCCGTTCCCCAACGCGTCCATGTATAGACAGGCCAGTAGCCCGCCTCGGTAATCAGGGTGCTGGCATCGTAGGTGGCCGTCGCTGTCGGTTCACCGTCCACCGCACTGATCCACCGGTAATGAACAGAATCACTTGCATTGCCGTAATACGGAGTCTGGGTGCTGGGGTTCCAAGTTCCGGCGAAGGTGACGTTGGGATGGAGGTTGGTCATGACGACCTCTTCGGCACGGAAACCAAAGGGGCGCATGGGGACCACCGTCGCTCCGGCGTTGAGAAGCATGTCCGCCATGATCGTCGACTGGTCAATGGTGCCGAAATCCTCGACCATGAGGTTTGTCAGGGGGCGCTGGGTGTACCACACACCGGGGGCATCATACGTCCAGCCATGGCCCGCCATCAGATAAACGATGCGGCCACTGAGGGATCCGGTGACTTCATTCACCGGCCCGGTGATGGAGATGGGAGCCTTGTCGACGGAATCAACATGCTTGGAAAGGTCGTCCGAACCGGCCTTCACCGGTCCATGGAGGGCAAGGGCCTCCTCCTCGGTGAGGGAGCATTTCTCGGGCATCTCGAAGAGGGGTTCCCATTCGTGGACCATGCCGCAGGGGCAGCCCTGTTCAAGAGGATCAAAGGCAAGGGCTGGTGCCTGGATGGCAAGCCCTGCCGCCAGCATCAAAAGTACTTTTCGCATGTCAGGCCTTTCAGGGTGGTGGAAACGCTTCAAATTCGCAAAGCGCGATTGACGGAAACGCTTGTTGGCGGGAGGGGGGATAATCAACAGAACTTTACTGAAAAAGTAAACAACCACCCCATTATCCCGAGAATTGTCAGGTGTTACCCAAAAATGAAATCTCCTTTTTTCACGAAAAAGTGATCCATCCTGCCCATGGCACAAACCCGAATCGTAAAATCACGGTCGCATCCATCAGGACGAGGAACACCTCCTGAAAGTCTGTGACATCCTAATATGACACGAATACTGATCATCGAAGACGATCCCTCCTTTGGGCAGCGGCTGGCGCGCAATCTCGCCCTGGATGGTTTTGAGACCGAACATGCCGAGGGCGGCACCCAGGGCCTCAATGCCCTGACGGAGAAGAAATTCGACGCCATTCTTTGCGACATCAAGATGCCCGGAATCGGGGGCCTTGAGCTGCTCACGCGCATCCGCACCGGCCAGCAGTCGGGCATCGATCCCCAGATTCCCATGATCATGCTCACTTCGATGACCAGCGTGGAGGTCGCCGTGGATGCCATGCGCAGGGGCGCCTCGGATTACCTCACCAAGGAGGCCGGGCGTGCGGAAATCGCCGTGCGCCTTCGCCGCGCCATCGAGCGCCGCGACCTGACGGAGGAAAACACCCGCCTGCGCGAATCCCTCGCCCGCCATGACGAGTTTTCCGAAATGGTTGGCAATTCCAAGGAACTCGAAAGCATCAAGGCGGAAATCGAGCAGGTTGCACCCACCGATGCCACCGTGATGCTTCTGGGGGAAACCGGGGTGGGCAAGGAACTGGTCGCCCGCGCCATCCACCGTTCCTCCGGCCGCAAGGGCCCCTTCATTGACATCAACGGTGCCATGCTTCCCGACGACACTTCCTTCCAAAGCGAGCTTTTCGGTCATGAACGGGGCGCCTTCACCGATGCGCATCAAATGAAAAAGGGGAAGATGGAACTCGCCGATGGGGGAACGCTCTTCATCGACGAGGTGGGCGAGGTCTCCCTCGCCGTCCAGGCCAAGCTTCTTCGTGTTCTCGAAACAATGACCTTCACCCGCCTTGGCGGGACCAAGCCGATCCATGTGGACGTCCGCGTGGTGGTCGCCACCAACCGTGATCTCCTCGACCGCGCCCAGTCGGGTGGCTTCCGCTCCGATCTTTATTACCGCCTCAATGTCTTTCCCGTCAATATCCTCCCCCTTCGCAAGCGCCGCGAGGACATCCCGATCCTGACACTTCACTTCATTCGCCGTTTTGCCGAAAAGTATGGTCGCCCCGTGCCCATGCTGGAGCAGGGTGCGATGCAGAAACTGATGAATTACGAGTGGCCGGGGAACATCCGTGAACTGCGCAATATCTGCGAGCGACTCGTCATTCGTGTGAAGGGCTCCGACACCCTCACCAGCGAGGATGTTGCCGCCTGCGGCCTCCACACCCAGTCCACCGCCGGCCAGGTCGTCAACATCCCCGAGGAGGGCATCGACCTCGACGAGGTGGAGAAGATGCTCGTCGTCGAGGCCCTCAACCGGGCCGACTGGAATCAGACCGAGGCGTCGCGCCTGCTCAACATCTCGGTCGATCGCATGAACAACCGGGTGAAGAAGTGGAACCTGAAGCACGAAAACTGGCGCGTGAACAAGAAGGGGTGACCTTACCCTCCCCCGAAACTTTCCAAAATGGCCTGGATGCACCGCTCCCCCGCCCTGCCGTCACCGTAGGGGGAACGGCGCTGGGCCATGGCATCGTAAACGGCCCGGTCGGTGAGCAACGCATTGGCGGCTTCAAACAGGGCGCGGCGATGGGGCCCCACCAGCTTCACACTTCCCGCCTCCACCGCCTCGGGGCGCTCGGTCACATCCCTTGTCACCAGAACCGGCTTGCCCAGGGCGGGAGCCTCCTCCTGGACGCCGCCGCTGTCGGTAATAATGAAGTCGCTCGCGATCATCATCGCCACGAACTCCAAATACCCCGCCACCGGAACGAGCCGGATGTTTTTCGTATCCCCAAGAATTTCCCGCACCGGTTTCTGCACGTTGGGGTTGAGATGAACGGGATACACAAGGAGCGCGTTGGGGTGGGCCTCGGCAATATCACGAAGGCCCAGACAAAACTCCTCGAAGGGTTTCCCGAAATTTTCCCGGCGGTGACCGGTCACCAGGACCACCTTCCGTCCGTCCCCCCCCTTTTTCCAATCACCCATAAGATCCAGGGCCGGATCCTGGGGGGGTGATTTGCGAATGCCTTCCTCGGCCATGTAGAGGGCATCGATGACGGTGTTCCCCGTCACGTCAATGCGCCCCCCCAGAAGGGGAACACGATCACGTTCGAGGTACGCCCGTGCCGACTCGGTCGGAGCGAGATGAAGGCGCGCCATCTGGCTGATGATGCGGCGGTTTGCCTCCTCGGGGTAGGGAGCATCAAGACGGTCGGACCGAAGGCCCGCCTCCAGATGCGCCACGGGAACCCGACGGTGAAAGGCCGCAAGGGCCGCACACATCGCCGTGGTGGTGTCGCCCTGAACGACGACCGCCGCCGGTTCCTCCCGCTCCAGGACGCCGTCGATGGCCACCAGCGCCCTGGCGGCAAGGGCGGAAAGGGTCTGGCCCGGTTGCATCAGGTCCAGATCAATGTCCGGCTTGATGCCAAAAAAGGCAAGAATCGGCCGCACCATGTCCCGGTGCTGGCCGGTGCTGAGCACCACCGGGGTGACATCCGGAGCATGGCGCCGGGCGGCGAGAATGAGGGGAGCCTGCTTGATTGCTTCGGGGCGAGTGCCCAGAACGAGGAGGAGCTTCACGGTTTGCTTGCGTCTTTCCCGGGGAGGTGGTGGTCTTTCGAACCACTGCGGTTGAGGATGTCAGTACAATCGCCGCAGAACAAGGCTCAACGGAAGAGGTCGCCGGGCAAGCAAATGAGTAATGATTCGACACTTGTGGCAGTAACCGGAGCAGGAGGCTTCATCGGAAGCCATCTTGTGGAGGCGCTCCTGCGCTCGGGAAGGAGGGTCCGCGCCCTCGTTCGCTACAACGGCCGGGGCCAGCGCGGTTTGCTGGAGGAATCGGAGCGCAAGCTCCCCGCCGAGCTTCTCGCGAACCTTGAGGTCGTTGCCGGGGATGTCACCGATCCCCGCTGCGTCCGGGCACTGGTGAAGGACTGCCAGACGGTCTTCCACCTCGCCGCCCTCATCGGCATTCCCTACTCCTACGAGGCCCCCCATTCGTATGTGGAAACAAACATACGCGGCACATTGAACATGCTGGAGGCCTGCCACGATCTCGGTGTTCCCCACTTCATCCATACCTCCACCAGCGAGGTTTACGGGACGGCGCGGACGACCCCGATGGATGAAAGCCACCCCCTGCAGGCTCAATCCCCGTACGCCGCCACAAAGATTGCCGCCGACAAACTCGTCGAGTCCTGGGCTGCCAGCTTTGGGCTTCCCATGACAATCGTGCGCCCCTTCAACGCCTACGGCCCCCGGCAATCCCTGCGTGCGGTCATTCCGACCATCGTCGTCCAGGCACTGCACAAGAAATGCGAAAAAATTAGCCTCGGGGCCCTCGATCCCGTCCGCGATCTGACCTTCGTGGAGGATGTCGCCCGGGCGTTTCTGGTCGTTGCCGACGCCGCTCCCGCCGCCGTCCGTGGAAAAACCTACAACCTCGGCACCGGTCAGGGAATCAGCATCGGCAATCTGGTGGTGCTCGCCCAGGAGGTGCTGGGGACCGCCAAGGAGGTGGAAACCGAGGATGAGCGCCTGCGCCCCGCCCTGAGCGAGGTCCGCACATTGATCAGCAACAACAGCTTCATCCGCCATGACATCGGCTGGAAGCCCGAGATCACCCTGCAGGAGGGGATCAAGCGCACCGCCGAATACTTCAAGACACGGCTGGACCGGGTGAATCCTGAGGAGTACGCCCGATGAGCGCCCCCCGCCATGCGGTGATCCTGGCAGGTGGCAAGGGGATGCGCCTGCGGCCCTACACAACCATCCTCCCCAAGCCGCTCCTCCCCGTGGGCGACCGTCCGATCCTTCACCGGGTCATCGCCATGTTGGCGGACGCCGGGTTTCGCGACCTGACAATCTCGGTCGGCCATCTGGCGGAATTGATCATGGCTTTTTTCGGCGATGGGGCGAAATATGGGCTGAACATCAAGTACGCCATCGAGGACCAACCCCTGGGCACCATCGGCCCGTTGCGCCATATCGAGGGGCTGGGGGAAAATTTTCTTGTTATGAACGGCGACGTTCTCACCGACCTGGATCCGAACATTCTTTGGAAGTCCCACATGGAGTCCGGATCCCTGCTGACCATCGCAACGTACCAGCGGGAGGAGTGCATCGACTTTGGCGTTTTGGACCGTTCGGAGGAAAACCGCATTACCGCCTTCCGGGAAAAACCCCGCATTCCCTACGAGGTCTCCATGGGAGTTTACGTGCTTAATCGCGGGTGTTTGGACTTTGTGCCGGAGGATCGGCCCTTCGGGTTTGACGAACTGGTGCTTGCCCTTCTCGCTGCGGGAGCCCCGGTGAGGGGGCACCTTCACCGGGGGAAATGGCTCGACCTGGGGCGGCCGGGGGACTATGAAAAGGCCACGGAGCAGTGGGCAGAAGGAGACAGAAAAGTGTAAAATTCCGGGCAGGATGGGGGACGAAAATCAGGGCTCGGGAATTTTGACGGCCCTTTTTGCTTGCCGCTGCTTGAGGCCCTTCCTTTATATCTCGCGCTTCAAGGCGGCGAGGGTCACCCCGCCGCGGAAGTCTTGTGCCGCTAAGGCACACAGAAAGGCCGCTGATAAACGGCCCCAAATACGGAGGCAAAAGCCCAATGGCAAGTGTCGAAGACAAAGTGAAGGAATGTATCGTCAGCCAGCTTGGCGTTAATGATGATGAAGTTACTCCCGAGGCTTCCTTCGTGGATGACCTTGGTGCCGACTCCCTCGACATCGTCGAGTTGGTTATGGCCCTTGAAGACAAGTTCGGCATCGAAATTCCCGACGAGGACGTCGAGAAGATGCGCACCGTCAAGGATGCCATTGATTACGTCAACAGCAAGTCGGCGGAATAACCGGGGCTCACGCCTTGGCACTCCGGTCGACCAATTCGACCAGAAAAAGCAACGGGGATTATGAGAAATCACCGAGTCGTCGTAACCGGTATGGGGGCCATCACCCCGGTCGGAAACACAGTACCAGAATTCTGGGAGTCGATCCTGGCCGGCAAGTCCGGTGCAGGACCGACCACCCTAATTGACGTCTCCTCGCACAAGGTGAAGTTCTCCTGCGAGGTGAAGAACTACGACGTTACCGCCCACTTCGATCGGAAACAGATCCGGCGCCTTGATCGCTTCATCCAGTTCGGCATCGTTGCCGCACGGGAGGCGCTCAAGGATTCGGGACTCGATATCGAGGAAGTTGGGTCGGAAAATGTCGGCGTCTTCATCGGCTCGGGAATCGGCGGGCTTAATATTCTGGAGGAGCAGATGGCCCTGATGGTCAACCGCGGCCCGAACGTGGTTTCCCCCCTGCTCATCCCCCGCATGATCCCCAACATGGCAGCCGGGCAATTGTCCATCGAGTTGGGCCTCAAGGGCCCCAACTCCTGCGTTGTCACCGCCTGCGCCTCGGGAACCCACTCCATCGGCGATGCCTTCAATGTCATCCGCCGTGGCCAGGCAACCGCCATGATCTGCGGAGGCACCGAGGCCTGCATTACCCAGCTCGGTGTTGCCGGATTCGAGAACATGAAGGCCCTGAGCGAACGCAATGACAGCCCGGAAACCGCAAGCCGACCCTTCAGCCTTTCCCGTGACGGTTTCGTCATGGCCGAGGGTGCCGGTGTCCTCATGCTTGAGGACTACGAGAACGCCAGGAAGCGCGGCGCTCATATCTACGCCGAGGTCGTCGGGTACGGCATGACGGGCGATGCCCATCATATCACCGCCCCAGCCCCGGAAGGGGAAGGCGCACGGCGCTCCATGGCCATGGCCCTCAAGGATGCCGAGCTCAACCCCGAGGACATCTCCTACATCAATGCCCACGGCACCAGCACGCCGCTCAACGACAAGTTTGAGACCATGGCAGTGAAGGGCCTCTTCAGGGAAGGCGCCAAGAAGATCCCCCCCATGTCCTCCACCAAGGGAAGCACCGGTCACCTCCTCGGTGCCGCCGGTGGTGTCGAGGCAGTGGCCGCCATCATGGCCATTGAAAAGAACATCATCCCGCCAACGGCCAACTACATTGATGCCGACCCGGAATGCGATCTGGATTACGTGACTGAAGGCGCCCGCGAGCTCCCCATCAGCTCCACCATGAGCAACTCCTTCGGCTTCGGTGGTCACAACACCACCCTGGTCTTCAAGCGGCTCTGATTACCAACCCGCCCCCATAAGCAAAAAAAACCGCCCCGGCAATCCGTGAAAACGGCACCGGGGCGGTTTTTTATTTTTATGATCGAAATCTGATGCGACCCTACCGGATCTGTTCCACTTCCAGGTGGACGACTCCGAAGTCGTAATCCGGGCACCCCTGGCATTCGGGCTTGATAATGCCGAAGGTAATTTCCAGCACACGGGTCGTCCGGGGATCGTAACCCTTGTCACGGAGCGCCATCGTTTCCCGGGCCGACATGACCGCAAGGGCCTTGGGGCTCAACGCCAGCACATCGTAATACCCCTCCTCGGCCACATTGGAGAAGGTGCCCTTGTCTGTACGGGCGGCATTGAGGAAGTTCCGACCATGGACGGGGCGGGTGTACCGCCGCTCGAAGGTCATCCCATGGCGTTCAAGAATGGGGCGGACGATGTGGTCGGGGAACCCGGAGGTGTCGAGAAGGCGAATCGCCCCAGCGGTTCCTCCATCGCTGGCCAGTTCAAAGTCCCGTGCGGCGCTTTCCACTTCGTTTCGAATCAGGGACTTTTGCAGGTCTGTATGACGTTGTTCCAGCTTGGCAAGCTCACGGACCAATTCACGCTCAATGGCCTGAATATCTGCCCGGTCCTGATTGTCGGGACTCCAGTTGGTGAAGGTCGCCTGGGAGGGATCCTCATACTCATCCGCCGAATCCTCCATCGCCTCGTCAGGGAAAACATCCCGGATCAGATCACCGGTCTCCGTGGCGTTTGGGCGGGTGGCGATGACCTCGGGAGCCTCGGGGTTGACCATGGGGAGATCCTCGGCCACTTCCGGTTCCGGCTCGGGTTCAGGTTCCGGTTCCTCGAAGATTTCCTCCTCAAGAATCAATTCCTGCTCGGGGACCTGCTCCACGGTGACACGCATGGGCAGCGGCTCGGGAGGCGTGGGTTGCGGTGCCAGACGGATCGACGCCAGCGTCGCCATGGAAAGCAGCACCACCGGCAGGGCAATGGAAAGCCCGGCATGGCGTTCATACCATGGAATGTGATGGCGGTGGCCGCTGGGAATCCTCATGGGAGGAGAAGGACCTCGCTGGGTGGTCAGGGAAGGGGTGGATTCACGGACGGATCGTCGCGGAATCGCTCAAGGTCAAAGTACAAAACATGGGCAATGATGTCACGGGAAGAATTCACCCCGCCATCGTCCCGGCCATCGGGGCCGAAGCTGTAAACACGGGCGAAGACACGCCCCGCAGGGTTTGTCACCTTCCTGTACATCAACGGGTTCCTCCACGGATCGAGGGGAGGCACCGCACCCTCGACGTATGGACCATCCCACCCATCAAGATCCTCGCCAAACTTGATCAGGGACCACGCCTCTTCCTGTGATTCCGGAATAACACCGGTGTCATTGGCAAACCGGGCGAAAGCCCCGGCGAATTCATCAATATTCTCGGCGTATCTCAATTCCGCCACATTGCGCATGTGCTCCTGCATCGTGGCTTCCCACTGGGCATTGTCCATGGCGATTTGCTGGCTCAGGTTCCCAATGGGGGTCATTCCCGCCACAGAACCGCTCGCCCCCACCATATCCGCCGACCAGTCATCCCAGTCGCGCATGATGGCATCGGGGTCCACCGGGTTGGCAAGAAGGTCGAGAATCTGCCCGTCGGCATTGACCACCGCCGCCTGGTTCTCCCGCAGCGTCACCGAAACACCGGTGCGGTTGGCCGTCACATGGACGGTGCCGCTCACCACGGTGACCTGGGACGAACCATCGGCATTGTCCACCCGAAAGAGGGTTCCGCGAACACCAGCGGTCAGTTCAGGGGTCCGCACCCGGAAGGCATCCGGTTCGCCCCGGGGGGAAACCTGGGACCAAACGGATCCACCATGGAGAAAGAGCGAAACATCCTGGGAGGATTCATCCAGTTGCTCGATTTCAATGTGACTTCTTGGAGGAAGACGAAGTTCATCCTGCACGCCCCGAAGGACCAGTTTTGCCGTGGACTGGTCAAGCGTCCTGACCTGATGGCCTACCCGGAGCTGGGTTGTCTCCATCCGTGTCTGCCACCCTGCCTCCTCGTCCGGCAGGTGCTGGACCGGGGCATCCTCGCTCATTTCATAAACAACGCCGTGGTTGCCTTCTGTGACATCTGGAGCAGGGACACGTTCACGGCGACGGAGGGTGGGCCGCTCAAGGGCGGGTTCCGTGACGACCTCCTCCCCTTCACCAGCGGGTGCTTCCTGCTCCTCCCCGGCATTCAGGGCCATGGGTGGAGCAAGGAGAAGCATGAAGGCGAGGAGGCTGGAGGTGAGGCGCATGACTTAATTACCCGGGGCGGTCGTTTTCCACACCCCATAGGATAGGACAAAACCCCCGGCGTGTCCACCGGGGGTCGTCGTGAGTGCTGGAATTTCGGGGCGGGAGGTTACTCGTCCTCGTCGCTCCCGTCGGTCTCTGCATCCGCAGCAGCAGCAGGGGCCTCGTCGCGGGTGGCGGCGAGAACCTGGGGAAGGGCTTCACTGGCGGAAATACCCTTGGGCAGGCGCTTGATGATGACCTGCTCCATGACAACCTTCTCATTGGGAACGTCGCGGCTGTTCTTGGGAACGCTGGCGATTTTCTTCACAAGGTCCACACCGTTCGATCCGCTGAGAAGCTCGCCAAAGATGGTGTGCTTCTGGTTCAGGTGGGGGGTGGGAACTTCGGTAATGAAGAACTGGCTGCCATTGGTGTTGGGGCCACTGTTGGCCTTTGCAAGAAGGCCGGGGCGATCGAAGTTCACGGAGGGATCGAATTCATCACGGAAGCGGTAACCAGGGTCACCCGTTCCATTGCCGCGGGGGCAGCCCGCCTGAATCATGAAGTTGGAAATCACGCGGTGGAATGTCAGGCCATCGTAGTAGGGACGACCCGTGGTGCGCTCGCCGGTGCTGATATCCCGGAACTCACGGGTACCATCGGCCAGATTGACGAAGTTGCGCACGGTGATGGGCGCGATATCGGGGAAAAGCTTGATGGCGAAGTCACCATGGTTGGTCTTGATCAGGGCGAAGTAATCTACCGAATCGTCCAGCTCCGGGCCACGATCGTAGGCCGGTTGTTGGGCTGAAGCAGCAAGGGGAAGTGCCAGGGCAGCAGCCATGACAAGGAAAAGTCGAAAGAGAACACGGGGGCTCATGATGGGTACTCACCTCGGTGTGATGGTTTTATCTGCCGAACTGCAGGTTTCGCTTATGTCCCGCAGCCGGGGGAACCATTGGCCGAAGGACAGGGCCGAAACGCAAGCGGCAATATCAGTGGACTCCAACCTCAAGGCATCGGTTTGTAAAACTGACAGGACGGTTTGGGGGAAATTGCAATGGCCGTCTTCTGCCCTTACCAATTGACGATGGCCTGCAAGCCCACGAATATCAATGGGCAACACCATTCCAAACAACCAAAATCACAGGATCCAATTCACGATGGCCTCGACTTCCTCCCTGCTCCTTCTTTCTGCCGCGCTTGCCTTTTCATCGATTCTCCCAACCGCCACCTTCGCCAGTGGGAATCAGGTTCTCCCCGTCCTCCTTGGTGAGGAAGCCGCGAGCCTCGAACAAGACCTGAATCAGGACGAGGTCGTTGATGCCGCCGACGTCGTTACCGGCCTCGAAGGGGGAACCGCGACGGAGCTCACCATCATGTTGCCGGGCGATGTTCCCCTGATCCTTGTGGAAATCCCTGCGGGGTCCTTCATCATGGGTTCCCCCTCCACGGAACGGAATCGCTCCTCCAATGAAGGCCCCATGACGCAGGTCACCCTTTCCAGCAGCTTTTACATGGGGAAATATCCCGTCACCCAGAACCAATGGATCGCCCTCATCGAGGAGAACCCCTCGCTCCTGCTCGGCGATGACCACCCCGTCAATCGCATCGGCTGGGAGGACGCCCAGACGTATATCACCGCCCTCAACGAATTCCTCGCCACCACCGAGCACAACATCACCGTGCGTCTTCCCAGGGAAGCCGAATGGGAATACGCCGCCCGGGCAGGCACCATCACGCGCTTTTCCTTCGGTGACTCCCTCATTGGTGAGTCCGACGGTGACAATTGCGAGATGGACGGCCTTCGCGACCTCCACATGTGGTTTTGTGGCAACAATAGCGGTTCCATCGGTGAGGAGGGATACGGCACCAAGCCGGTGGGGCAGAAACTTCCCAACGCCTTCGGCCTCCACGACATGCACGGGCAGGTCTGGGAATGGTGCGCCGATTATTACGGGACATTCCTTCCCGGCGGCGAGGTCACCGACCCCACAGGCCCTGCGGAGGGCTCCCTCCGTGTCACCCGGGGAGGCACCTGGAGCAGCGACGCCATGGATTGCCGTTCCGCCCGCCGCGCCGGCGTGAACCCTTCGAGTTCCACCTTCACCCGGGGATTTCGTCTGGCCGCAGACTGAGAAAATCCGCAGTCCCCATGAAAAAACCGCCGGACGGAGAAACGTTCCCCACCCGGCGGCGTATCAGAGGCGATGATGGCCCCTGCGTGTCAGTCGATTCCCGCAATGGCAGGGAAAAACAGGCGAACGCCTGCCTGGAACCGAAGAATCTGGAGAGGATTGGCAAGGGAGCGCGGTCCCTGACCGGTGACGTTGATTGCATTCAGGTCGACGATGCCATGATCAAAGGGCACCGAGCCATTGATCAGCTGAAGGGCACGGATCGCATCGGCCAGGGTGGTGTTTGAACCACGATTAACGCGGCCAAGGGTGGCGGGATGGGGGTTTTCTGTGGAGAAAACGCCGAGGCTCCGCTCGTACCAGTCAACGACGCCGTTGCCGTTGGTGTCGTCCATCCGGACGTCAGAATATTCCGTCGACGTAAGCTGAAGTTGTATATCAGGCCCACCGGGTATTCCCCCCGAGAAGGACGTTACCGACAATTGGGCCGGGTCGCCAAATTCGGCAAGGACGATGGCATCCGCCAGGCCGTTTGCCGAGCGATCCAGCTGGGCAACGACATTGTCGTCGGTGATGGCAGCGGGGCTTGAGGGCGTCGTGACAACCTTTTCCAGGCCGTCTATATAACCGCTGTTGTTGAGGTCCTCATCGTAGTTGGCCGCGTACCAGTTTCCACCCCAGGACAGGTGGCTGGTGGAGGGGTAATCGCCAGGGACGAGGTGGAGATGGTTGTTCCCCATGAAGAGGTTGGATCCAACATCCAGTGAAGCAACCTCGTCATTGATGAGAACATCCGCAACGGCGGACCCAAGGAAAATGTTCCGCGTGGCCTCCAGATCAATGGTACCCACGGCGCTGATGGCAGTGGCAGCGGCACCGAGGGTTGTGTTTTGAATGGTGGCGGAAAGCCCGTTCAGGCCACGGAGTTCAATGGCGGTGTCGACACCCGCATTGCGAAGTCCCAGCGAGTCGAGAAGCACCCCGCCAGCGGTGGAAATGGCCACCAGGGAGACATCAGGGTCGCTCGTGATAATGTCTACGCTGCCGGGACCCGGTTGGGCCGGGACGATGTCGACGGACCTTGTGATGAAGATCGAGGGCGCCACGTGGCTACCCCCCTCAAGCACCACGGTGCCGCCGGGGTTGACGGACAGAAGCGCCTCGCCAAGGCTGGTTGTATAGACGTCTGTGGGGCTTGCCGGAATGTCGGCGGCATCCGCCACGACGACAATGGTATCCGCGGCGGGGGTTGTTTGCCAGCCACCCACGGTCGCGCCGGTGGTGGAGGCACCAACAAGCGGTGAGCCGGGCTGGAGGGAAACATCCCCACCGGGCACACCACCCGGGTTGGCGTAATCAGGCACAACGTCGAGGGCACCAAGGTCGGAATATATATCCATCGAAATCGTTGGAGGCGCCGGCGTCCGGTAGGAATTGCGCATGTCAGGGGCGGAAATTTCATTGCCGGAAAGTGACCCGAGCCCCGTCCCCGTGTTGTTGCGCATGCGGATTTGTCCCGGTGCGGGAACCGGGCTGAGATTCACGTCCGGCGAGCCAAAATAGTCGACGGAAACAAGGCGGGTCACAGAGTTGAAAATATTGTCGGAAATGTCTATATGGCGAAAGCGCTGGAATTCATCGGGGTTCTGGGAACTGCCAATAAAGAAGATGATCGACCGATTTGCCAGGTTCTCCAGCGTGTTGTTGCGGAAGTAAAACTCCAGCTCTCCGCCGGGGTTCCACTGGTTGAGAAGAACCGCCTGATTTTTGTTCACGATCGTGTTGCCCTCGATGAGGATAACGCCCTCAAGGCCGGGAAGGTCTCCGAATCCCTCGAAGATCACCGCTTGGCGATCATTGAAGGAGGGAATGCCGATGATCTCGTTGTTCCGGATCACCAAGTTTCCCGCAAACGTCCGAATCTGTACATTCGGCCTTGGTTGGCTCTGGAACCGATTGTTCTCAATGGTAAGGTTCCCGGCGTGGGAGAAGACACCACGAATCGCCCCGTCGATGACGGAGTTGGCAATGGTGATGTTCTCGTGGATGATGTCGTAAGTGGGTGCCGACCCCGATGGAATGCTGATCATGACCGAGTCATCAGACGTTGGGGGAAGGGAAAGCTCGAGGTGCTCCAGCGTGACATCGCTGGCGGAGATCCTTATTGCATTCTGGGTGTTGGAGCCCGTGCCGGCGAGATTTTCAAACTCCACGACAGGTCGGTCAGCGGGGTCTGTTCCCCGGATCGTCACCGACTTGGTGATGGCAATTCCGGGAGGGCCTGAAGCGGATCCGCCCACCCCAACCACGGTGTAGGTTCCCGGTTGAACGAGGATGGTGCCACCAACTTCGACTTCATCCAGGGCCTTGTCAAAGGTGAGGAAGGGGTCGGCTTCAGTGCCGGGGTTGCTGTCGTCACCCGTGGGGGAAAGGTAAACAGTGGGTGCTGCCGACAATGACATCCCTGATGCCAGTATCAACGCGGCTCCCAAGGTGGGAAATGGTAACTTCATAATGGTGCTCCTTCTGGAACTTGAGTTGGAGGTGCAAGTTCACAAGAACTGTCAACCACTGGCCGAAAGTTTTGCAAGTGATATCTCCGCAATCGACAAAACCAATCTATTTCCCCCTCCCCATGTAAAAATAACAACCGCCCCACCCTGTATCGCCATTGGCGCAAAGGGTGGGGCGGCATGCTCAACGTCTTGTCGCGTTGACCGGCAACCTACCGGTGCAGGAACGCCTTTGATTCCCTGAACTCGCGGCCCATGGTGTCCCTGTAGTGAACCCGGATGAAGTTCACGCCCTCGACGAGGTCATCGGGGGCAAGGGTCGTTTCCCACATGTGGAAGCTGGTGAGGGGATGGACCCAGTTGCGGCGGTAGGGGGCGTCCTCTGTATAGAGCGCCCTTGCCACGGGATCGAGCTGGGGGGCGAAATCCATCGTCCGCTCGGGCTGGTCGTTGAGGCGAAGGGTTGCCTCGCCACCTTCCATCATGCCGTCGAAGATGTTCACCACGACCTTGTAGGAGACCGGTTCACCATCCTCCTCCTCCACAATGGCGTGGGGGAGGTAGATGTTCATTTGCTTGTCCTTCGGCAGGCCAAGACCACGATATCGCGTGGTGTATTCATTCCCCTCGATATTCAGAAGGACATACCCCTGGGGGGTGCCGTCGCGCTGGGGGGCGAAGGGGACACCCGTTGGCCCTTCCGGGCCGCCCCACCATGCACCGCTGATCGTCGCAATGTTAGCCTGGTGGAAGTGACCATCGCCGTGCCAGCCGTCCTCGTGGGTGAAGGTGCGGTGGTTGTTGTAGTGGGTGTGGCCGTTGATGGCGAGCACCCGTTCACGGTCGCGCAGGACGTCGAAGAGGCGGTCGGTGTTTTGCGCCAACTGGTTGCCGGGCTGGCGGTTGGACATCCAGATCGGCCCGTGGGTGGCGATAACGACCAGATAATCCTCGGGAACATGCTCGAGGTTGCGCTCCAGCCAGTCCATGTCGCTGTCGCGGAATCCCTCGCGGTATCGGCCATTTTGCTCCCGCGTTCCACCGGCGTAGATAATATTGTCCAGCCCGACGAAATGAACCTTGCCGACATTGAACGAGTACGTCCGCGGGCCGTAATAATTGATATACGTTTCCCCGGCGTACTCGTCGGTTGGGGAGTCAAAGTCAATGTCATGGTTGCCAATGATGCCGAAGAAGGGAATGCCGGCGTTGGCCACCCCCTTGATGTAGTGGGGGAAGAAGCTCAGGTCATCGTAGAGAATATCCCCAAGCGTCATGCCGAAGACGGCATCACTGTCATTCTTGCGGACCTGTCCCACCACCGTGCGCAGAACGTAGTCCATCTGCTCCCAGTTTCGGGGCTGGGGGTCGGCAAAGAGGACAATCTTGTAGTCCTCCGGTTCGTCTATTTCTTGAAGGGCGAAGTTGATGCTTTCCGGAAGCGGCCCGGTGGGGGCAACGCCGCCATAACGCAGGTCGGGGGATCCATCGGGACGGTGGACATAAAAGAACTGCGGCACCTTGTTTTCGTTCGTATTGATGGCATACCCGCTCGGCTTGGTCATGAAAATGACCGTGTCGCCCTCCACGGGGAGCTCCCATTTTCCCTCCGCATCGGTCAACACCACGTCGATTCCGTTCGAGACGGGTACGCCCTGAATCGGCGGTTCCCCCTCATCCATGACACCGTTGCCATTCACATCGTGAAAGACAACGCCGCGGGCAATTTCCCCCTCCGCCATGAGCGAAGCGGGAAGCGCCAGCATCGTGGTCAGGAGAAAGGCACATGCCCCGGATAAGTTCCTGTGGTTTTTCAAACTGGTCATTCGACACTCCTTTTTGGTAAACACCAGACAGGGCAAGGTTCCCCGCCGGGAAGTGCCGTGGTCAAGGCGGTTCGGATGGGGGGCGTGATTGGCACTCCTCCTCACCTGAAGGCTGGGGGAAACGGGAATTGCCCCCCCTTTCTTCCCTTGCATTGGCACCGCCGATTCGCCTTTCCTTTGCCCGACGGCACGCACGCTCCCGCTCCCGTTTTTCCCATGAACCTTTACCGCCGCCTCGACCAAATCGCCCAACGCAAGGCCCGCCAGCAGGTGGCCATTGAGGATCTGCGCGCCGGGCACCATCCGGGCATCGCCACCGCCACCAATCACTTTTCCCGGCCCCAATCCACACCCCCTCCCCGTGCCCGGGCCATCCTCGACCACCTCGACGCCACCACCGCCGAGGAAGGCCCCCAGGGGCGTGTCTATATCCGCCGGGTGGAGCTTCGCCCCGGGTGCGACAACAACCAGCCCCATGCCCTCGGTGCCTTCGGCCCCGCAGGGTCACCCCCGCTTACCCACGATCAACTTGCCGACCTTTCCACCGAGTGGGAGGGAGGCCCCGTCGAGCCCCATCAAATCGGCTTCATGGACACCGAAACCACCGGACTGGCCGGGGGCACCGGCACCATTGCCTTTCTTGTTGGCATTGGCTGGTGGGAGGCGCGCCCCGATGGATGGGTGTTCGTCCTGGAGCAATTCCTTGTCGATGATTTCGCCCATGAAGGGGAATTGATGCGCCGCGTGGGGGAGCACTTCGCCCGCTTCCGCATCGTTGTTTCCTACAACGGACGCTGCTTCGACATGCCCCTCCTCCGTACCCGCGGGATCATGAACCGCCTGCCCCCGCGCCTGTTTCGCCCCGCCCAGGTCGACCTGCTCACCACCGCCCGGCGGCTTTGGCGCAACCGCCTCGAAAGCGTCTCCCTCAAGAGCGTCGAATCCCACCTCATGTGTATAGACAGGGGTCCCGACGTGGACGGCGCTGAAATCCCCGCGATATTTTTCGACCTCGCCCACAACGGCACCATCGGCCGCCTCCCCCTTGTCGTCTCCCACAACGCCCAGGACATCGCCACCATGGCCGGGCTGTTGTATAGACTGGGGCTTGCCGTGGGGGATCCCCATGGCTGCGGCCTCCTCGACCACTGGAGTGAATTCGCCGGAATCGCACGGTGGCGCGAGACACAGCGCCGCTGGGACGAGGCCGCCGCCGCATGGACCCGCGCCCTTTCGCTGACGGGATCCGATGAGTCCGTCGAGCGCGAACTTCTCTACCGTCTTGCCGCCTGCCACAAACGCCAGCGCCACTGGACACCCGCCGTGGAGGCATGGGAAGCCCTTTCCCAACAACCGGTCATTCACAGCGCAATCGCCTGGATCGAACTGGCCAAATACCACGAGCACGTGGCCAGAAACCCCGTACGTGCCCTGGAAGTTGTCCGTGAATGTCTGGGAAAAATTCGCCTGGAGGAGGAGATCCGCTTTTACCTCGGCAGGGACACCACCCGTGCCCCCTCCCCGCTCATGGCCGACATGCTCCACCGCGAGAACCGTCTGTCTGGAAAGATCGACCGTCTCGGGGAACGTCCTCGTGTATAGACAAGGTTTTTAACACCCCGGCAGAGGTCACTCCGACCCAGCCTCCTCCATCGTGACAAAGTACCTCTCCATCTCGTCAGCCGGCAAGGCCGGCGCGAGGAAAAAACCCTGGGCGTATCCGCACTCCATCTCCTTCAGCGCCTCCATCTGCTCCCTGCTTTCCATCCCCTCGGCAATGACCTTCAGTTGAAGGATGGAGGCGATGCCAATGACGGCACGGACGACATACTGGCTGGACGGGTCAGTCCCCATCGTGTTGATGAAGGACCTGTCTATTTTAAGGGCATTGATGGGGAAATTGTGCAGGTAGTTGAGCGACGAGTACCCGGTCCCGAAGTCATCCAGGGCAAGGTGGACGCCGAGTTTTTTCCAGCGCTTGAGGGCTGCCTGGACGCTTCCCGCCTCGCCGAGAAGACTCGCCTCCGTCAGATCAATGTGAACAAGGCCCCCATTCAGCCCTGACTCATTTATCGCCTTTTCCAACGCACTCGCCGTGCTGACCGCAGTGAACTGGGCGGGGGAAAGATTGACGGAAATGAATTGGTCGGTGCAGCGGTCCGGGAAGTTGGCGCCCCACGTTTCACGTTGTTTCACGGCCTCCCTCAGGACCCACTCACCGATGGGAACGATCAGGTTGGTTTCCTCGGCAATGGAGAGAAAATCATGGGGCGGAATCAACCCAACCCCCGGCTTGTTCCAGCGCAACAGGGCCTCCATGCCCACGAGCCCTCCGGTTTTCAGCTCGAAGATCGGCTGATAGTGGAGGACAAATTCCCCACCCTCCAACGCCTCACGAAGGGACATCTCCGATTCACTGGTCTTCTGGATGGAATCGCGCATCCCCACGTCAAAGAGCTCATAGCGGGCCTTGCCGAGTTCCTTCGCCCTGTATAGCGCGGTGTCGGCATCGTGCAGGATTTCCTCCACGGTGTTGTATCGCGTGTCACTGGTCGCAATACCAATGCTGACGCCAATTTCCAGCGTCTTGCCTGATATTTGAAACGGGGTCAGCAGGTCCTTCAGGACACGGTCGGCGATGGTGACGATATTGCGCCTGTTTTTCAATTCATCCAGGACGACGGTAAACTCGTCCCCGCCAAGGCGGGCAATGGTGTCGCCAGATCGAAAGTGCCGCTGGAGACGCTGGCCAACGGCATGGAGCAACTTGTCACCCATGGCGTGGCCGTAGGTATCATTGACGGCCTTGAACTTGTCCAGGTCCATGTACATCACACCAAAACGGTAGCGGCGATTGCGCTTGGCACGCTCAAGGCACTGGTTGAGGCGATCGAGAAAAAGCGCCCTGTTGGCAAGTCCGGTCAGTGGATCGTAGAAGGCCGAATTGACCAGCTGGGCCTCCTGGAACTTGCGCAGGGTAATATCCGTCATGGAACCGACGATGCGCACCGCACGACCATCCGGGTTGTGCACACATATCCCCCGGCACAACACCCAGACAGGCTTGGAATCCTTCCCAATCAACCGGTGCTCACTTTCGAAATGGGCGGTTTCCTGATCAAAGTGGGCGCGCAACGCCTCCCTCACAGAGGGTTCATCCTCGGGCAGGATGCGCTTGAGCCATTCTTCAGGGTCGTCGCCAATCTCCTCGGGTCCGTATCCGAGTATTTCCTTCCAGCGATCACTGAGGTGAATTCTCTTCCGGGCAAGATCCCAGTCCCACAGACCATCATTGGAGCCTTGTGCAGCAAGGGCATATCGTTCCTCGCTGATGCGGATGGCCTGGATCAGCCGGATTCTCTCAAGGGCCCCCGCGCAGTGGTCCGACAGCATCTGGAGCGACTCGAGGGTATTCTTGTCGTAGTCATTCGGTGTATAGCTCTGAAAGGAAAGAAACCCCACGACCTTGCCAGCGTGCCTGGCGGGGGCGAACATAAGGGATGCCGAACGCTTCTTCGCCCCGAACTTCCTGAGGACCTCGTCGGTCTCATCCGGTGACTTGCGATTGATGATGAAAGCTCCCTCCTTGAGAAGGCGCTTCTCAGACGGGCCCGGGTCTGTTTCCAGGCCCTTCGCTGCAATCTCCCTGCGTTGCCCATCCTCCGTGTCGATGTTCATCACCTCACGAATGGTCCCCGATTCCGGATCGTATAGATCCAGAAAGCACGCATCCCAGTGAATCCCGAGGGAGTCCACGGCGCTGACAATGATTTGTGCGGCCTCCTTCGGTGTGGCGACATGGCTCAGCTCCCGGCCCACGGTGGCGAGAAGCGCGGTTTGATCCTGGGCATGGCGGATCTTTTCCTCGGCAATGGTGCGATAAAGAGCCCCCGCACAGCGACCGGCAAACACCACCAGAAGGTCCAGGTCGCGCTGACTGTATTGGTTGGATGTATAGCTCTGGAGCGACAACATGGCCAGGGGGGTCCCATCCACCTGGCGGATGGGCGCGTAGAGCACGGAGGCGCTTTTCCGCGACTTGTTCCCGAAACGCTTCCTTGGAATCACATCCTGTTCCAGCGCATCCCGGATCAGGAGTGGACCCTCCTCCAGGACACGACGGAACGTGATGGACGGTTTTTTCGGTTTCCTCCCGATACCCGGCATTTCAGACCGGTTTCCATTGATGAGATCATACTCAAGGAGCGTTTGGCACTGACCGGTTTCCGGGTTAAACAAGGTCAGGGAAAAGGCATCCCAGCCAAAAACCTGATCGAAAACATCAGCAATGGAATGGGCCACTTCAAGGACACTTCGCGCGCTCCCGAGGGCACGTCCGAAAAGCACTGACCCCTCGTTGAGCCGCTTCGCCTCCACAACCTCGGTAATGTCCTGGAGAATTCCGATTGTCCCAAGAAGCTTGCCTTCCTCATCGCGAACCAGGATCGATGAATCGGAAAGCCACCGCTCCCGTCCATCATTTAGCAAAATGAGGTAGTCGCTTCTCCACTGGTTGACGTCCCCCTTTTTGGAAAGCTTGATGCTGTCCTCGAAGGTCTTCCCCTCGCACTCGCCGTGCATCACAATCTTGAGGATCATTTTGCGAAGGGTTACGGGGCTGAATTCCTCGGCGGAAAATCCAACAAGATCCTTGATTCCCTCGCCGAGATAGCTCCACCCCTCGACACCAAACTCCCGCTGGTAGGGCACCGCACCCGCCTGGATGATCGCGCGCCGATAGCGCTCCTCATTGACCCGGATTTCCCCCATCAGCCGTGTATATTCAATGATGCCGGCAATCTCGGAGCAGACAAACTTCAACACCTCCAGGTCCGAACGATCGAACGCATTCTCCTTTTCGTAGGACTGAACGACCACCAGGCCGATAGTCTTGTCTCCCGACAGCAGCGGCACTCCCAGCCAGGATTTCGGCGGCGTTCCCCTGGCCTCGATAATCCCCTGGGCAAGGAGCTCATCGTACCTTTTCCTGTCTATCAGGAGCGGTTCCTTCCTGGTCAGGACGATATTGCTGAGGGTTTTTTCCGCCGTGGCCTCCCCCACCGAATAGTCATCAGACTTGTCTACCGCGTAGGTAAAATCGAGCATTCCCCGCTCGGCGCTATACAGGGCGATGAAAAAATTCTCCGCATGGACGATCGTTCGGATGCTCGCATGGACAAGGGGATACAGCTCCTCCAGGGTGCGCACCTTGCGTGCTGACTGGGCGACATTAAAGATCGCCCGCTGAAGAGCCACCTGGCGGCTGATCTCCTCGTTGGCACGCTCAAGCTTCTCCACCTGGTTTTCCAGCTCGCGCTCGGCCAGCGCCCGCCGCATTGCCGGGGCAACCGTTCCGGCGATCAGCTCCAGCAGGTCCTTGTCAGCATTGTCGTAGCGATTGGGGGTATAGGATTGAACCGAAAGAACGCCCTGAAGTTTGCCGTGGTAATGAATGGGTACAAAAAGGAGGCTGGCCGATTTGAGGGATGTGTTCCCGAAGGAGTTCATCGCCTCCTCATCCTGCGTCCTGTTGACCAGGATGCTTTGGCCCCGATGAAGCTCCAACTGGGAATGATACGGGGTTGGGGGAAACCGGACGGGATCGAGTTGCTGAAGCTTCCCATCAACGATGTCCCAGGCCATCACTCGAAGGAACTGGGTGGAACCCTCCATGCGCTCGGAGAAGATGAAGGCATCCCAATCAAATAACGCCCGTGTACTTTCGGCAAGGACATCCGCGACATGGGCGATGGTGTCTGCCTCGACAAGGCGGTGGATTAGGTTGGCTAAAATTTGTTCCGTGTTTTTGATGGGGGTCATATTTCCAAGTTCACCCACAATATCGCCATTTGCAGGCCCGACGTCAACAGTTGTTGAGACCAATCATTGAAGATTGGCTACCCCGACCTGAACTGGAGGGCGATTCGGTGATGTTATTTTTTAAGAAAGGGGGGGGAGGAATCAGCCCTGTTGGCGGGCGATGATGGCAATGCGGTTTTGTTCGGCCAATTCAATCGCTTGTTTTCGGTCGAAGAAAAGCGACTGATTCGCAGTAATACAAAGGGCAGCAGCCCGGGCGGCTGCCAGATTGCGGATGGTTGTCAGGCCAATGACGGGAACATCGAACCGCATGTCCTGGCGCGGCTTGGCCACCTTCACGAAGACAACTCCGTCGCCGGCGATCGAGTTCACACGCTTGATCAGATTGTCGGTTCCCTCCAGCGCCTCCACGGCAACGACGACCTTGTTTTTCACGGCAATCGTCTGACCGATGTCAAGACGGCCGATTTCCTTGGCAAGGGGGTAGGCAAACTCGATGTCCTCGAGAATTTCCTCGCTCGGGCGAACCCGTGTGGTGAGCAACCCCGGTTCGGGCATACAGCTTTTCAGGAACATCGTGGAATCGAGGACACGCATGCCCTCCTTCTCCAGTTCCTCCACCGCAGCACCGAGCAGGGAATCGGCGCGCCGGTCCTTCAAGCCACTAAGGATGCTTAGAATACGGGTGTCGAAGGCAATCTGACGCAGGAGAAGGTCGTGGCGAATACGCCCCGCCATGACAATGTGACGGACGTCGTTCTCGCGGGCGAGATCGATAAGGCGGGAAACCTCGGCCAGTTTCAGGGTGTACATCCGATGGCTGTACTGGCTCAACTCGGGGCTGGCCATTCCATGGATGCCAAAGACAATAACCTCGACGCCTTCGCTGCGTGCAGCTTCAGCGAGGACCACCGGGAATTTGCCTTCCCCGGCAATCAACCCGATGCGCGACGGAATCTCCGAGAGACGACGCGTGTCGGCGTTGAGGTAGATAGAGCCCTTACTCTGTGCCGGGTCCACGATCGTCTTTCTGGAAAGCAAAGAGGATAGTGGCACTCGATATGACCGTTCCTTCGCAGGTGATTTCCGCCTCAAGGCGGCCCGTCCGTGCCTTCAGGTTCCTGATCTGGCCGTCCACGTCAAGCCGCATTCCCGGTTCGGCGGGTCGGCGGAACTTCGCGCTCTCCACTGTCATCAAGTAGGCCACCTTGCCCAAATTCTCGCGGCGGGACAAAATCCAGCAGGCGCCGACCTGGGCCATGGTTTCAATCTGAAGGACGCCCGGATAAACCGGATGACCGGGAAAATGGCCGACGAAATAACCCTCGTTGGCAGAAAGGTTCTTGAAACCCCGCATTCCATCCTCGCGGAACTCGGTCATTCCATCAACCAGCAGAAAGGGGTAACGATGGGGGAGGATCTTTTCGATCGTCGGAACCCCAAAGGGAGGAAGAAAGGCGAAGGCCTCATCAAGGTTGTAATTGCTCATTTCCTCAGGTCATACTCCTCGGCAATCAAGTGCGCAAACTTCACATGGTTTCGGTGCCCGGCACGCCAAGCCCAAAAGTGACCACGCAAGGGACGATTCAATAGAGCAAGGTCGCCCAGCAGGTCGATGATTTTGTGTCGTACAACCTCGTCAGGAAAGTGAAGCCCTTCATTGAAATACTTTTCATGGTCAAACACCACGGCGTTTTCGAGGTTCCCGCCCTTGGCCAGTCCCGCCTGACGGAGCTTCTCAATGTCCCCCGCAAGCGCAAAAGTCCGCGCCGGAGCGGCCTCCTTTTCGAAGGATTCCGCCGTGATTTCCAACGTAAATGCCGCACTTCCCACAATGGTTCCGGGAAACTCCACCCCCACGCTCAATCGCAACGTGTCGTTCGGCGTCGCCACCAGAACCGCCTCGCCATCCTCAAGGGTCAGAATCCGATCGATCACCAGGGGCTTCACCCGGTTTCCGTTTTCACGGATCCCCGCGGCACGAATTTTTTCCATGAACTCCTTCGATCCCCCTCCAAGGAAGGGAACTTCGGGGCCCTCCTGCGTCACCACCACGTCGGTGATTCCATGAGCCGCCAGGGCAGCCATGAGGTGTTCCATCTGTTCAAAGCGGGCACCATCGGCGCCGGTGATCACCGTGCGACGGTCGGAAAGCTCCGCATCGGCATGGTCCCATCGTGCGGGGACAAGACCCGTGCCGCCGGGACGCTGGAATACAATTCCCCCCGATTCGGCAGGCTGAAGTTGAACCCGACAGGGCACTCCACTGTGAATTCCGGTCCCCTCAATATCGAGGTCCGCCGCAAGGGTCTTTCCTGGTTCTGTTTCCTGTTCGGTCATGGAATGGTAAGGGCCGGCAGTTCAGGCCCTGCTTCCTCCGTTGATGTGGGGCGTCTTGTCGGTTGGCGAACCAGTCTCTGCAGGTCCTCGCCCCGTGTCTCCAGGGCCTCGATCACCGCCGGTGTCAGGTCAACCACAGGAGTGGCATAAAGGACCATCTCGCCGCTGAGAACCATGTCATAGCCCTTCCTGCGGGCCGTCTGACCGACAACTTCGAGAACAAAACGGCGCAAGGGCCCAACAATGGCCGCTTCCTTGTCACGCACGTCCCGCCCAAATCGGTATTCCTCCTCCTCGACCTCGTCGAGAAGATTGATGATCTCCAACTCCCGACTGCGCCGCGCTTCGGGGGAAAGGGCGCCACCCTGCTGCTCAAACCGTTGCTGAAGACGACGCAATTCCCTCATTTTCGCCAGCAGATCGCGCTCGCGCCGCTCCATCTCCTCGTCGACCTCCCGAAGAGCCTCCCACACCGCACGACTGTCCTGAAGGACGACGTCCATGTCCACAAAGCCAATGCGAATCTCCCCGGTGGGCGTGGTCGCCCCATCCTGGCTTGTTGATGTGGAGAGAATCTGGGAAGGTGCAAGATGGGGAGCACCGATCAGCACCAAAAGGAGAAAGAACCGTGAAAGCAAACAAAATCCTCCGCATTGAACGCATGGGGGAAACCACCGTCGGCATCCCCGACCCCTGCAGGGCAGGCGGGGAAACCATGGGATGACAGGAAGGGCGTGGCAAGGAGGAAGGCGGGTTTTAAGGATGAAGGATGAAGGAGGAAGGAGGAAGAAATGATTTAAGGGTAAATTTTGGCCTCTTGATCGTATTTGGAGTTTTAAGCGGTCTGTTTTGACCTATTCGGTTTCTATTGACGGCGGGTGCTTAGGGGCCATAACTTACCTTTAGAGGCTTGAAAGAGCCGGAAAGGGTCATAGGTGGCTCGTTATGGATCTTGAAAGAATGAGCGATCAGGCTTTACTTGGAGAACTGGGGCGGCGTGTTCAACGGGAACGGTTGAACCAGAACCTCCGGCAAGTAGACCTCGCCAAGCGGTCCGGCTTGTCGGTCCGTGCCATCCGGCGTCTGGAGGCGGGGGAAGGGGTCACGTTGGAAAATTTCCTTCGGGTGTTGCGCGGCCTCGGGCGGTTGGGTCAGTTGGATAATTTCCTTCCCGACCCCGGCTACAGCCCGATTCAACTGGCCCAGTTGGCGGGATCGGTTCGGGAGCGCGCATCGCCCTACGGGCGGGAAAGGAAAAAGCACGATGGCGAAGAAATACAGGAAGGTTGATGTCGCCTCTATTACCCTTTGGGGCCGGGAAGTGGGGGCCATTGCCTGGGATGATGGCCGGGGCACGGGAAGCTTTGAGTATACTCCCGAGTTCGCCCGGTCGGGACTGGAAATCTCCCCCCTCAAAATGCCCTTGGCGGCAGGGCGGTTCTACCAGTTTCCCGAGCTGAACCGCCAGACCTTCCATGGTCTCCCGGGGTTGCTCGCCGATGCCCTCCCCGACAGGTTCGGCAACCTCCTCATCGACCAATGGCTTTCCCGGCAGGGAAGAACCGCCCGGGAGTTTTCCCCCGTCGAGCGTCTTTGCTACATGGGGTCCCGTTCCATGGGTGCCCTTGAGTTTACGCCGGCGCTGCTGAAGAAGCGGCAGGGGAACGACACCCCTCTTGAGGTGGCCGAGCTTGTCCAGCTTGCCCGGGAGATTCTCAAAACCAAGGGCCAGCTTTCCACCAGCTTCATGGAGGATCGCGAGGAGGCGCTGGAGACAATCCTGCGGGTGGGAACATCCGCCGGCGGCGCCCGCGCCAAGGCCGTCATTGCCTTCAACCCCACCACGGAGGAGGTCCGTTCCGGCCAGATAGACATCCCACCCGGTTATGAGGCGTGGCTGCTCAAGTTCGATGGCGTCGACGGCGACCACCTTGCAACCCCCGCCGGATATGGACGGATTGAGTACGCCTACCACCGCATGGCACGGGCGGCTGGAATCACCATGGAGGATTGCCGTCTGCTCCCCGACCGCGGAGGACGGAGCCACTTCATGACACGGCGTTTCGACCGTCTTCCCGGAAACAGGAAGCTCCACATGGCCTCCCTTTCCGGTCTTGCCCATTACGACTTCAACCAGCCCGGAGCCCATGGTTACGAGGATGCCTTTGCCGTCATGCGCGAACTGGGCCTCGGCTACGATGCCGCCGATGAAATGTTCCGCCGCATGGTCTTCAACATCCTTGCCCGCAATCAGGACGACCACCCCCGCAATATCTCCTTCCTCATGGATGAGGCGGGGCGGTGGAGCCTCGCACCCGGTTACGACATCACATGGAGCTACAACCCGCGGGGGGATTGGACGTCCCTTCATCAGATGACGGCCAACGGCAAGCGCGACGGGTTTACCCGCGAGGATCTCCTTGCGGTTGCCGAAAATGCCGGGGTGAAAAAGCCAATGGACATCATCCACCAGGTCGTAAGTGCCGTGGCTGACTGGGAGGAATTTGCCGAGGCCGCAAGCGTCCCCACCGCCATGATCCGCTCCATCAGTGAAAGCCACCGCCTCGACCTTGCACCAAGAGCTTTATAGACAACGCCCCGTCGAAGCAATTGCAGCAGGACACCCAATGGCCATCTCACTCGATCTTGGCAACCGAATCATCAATACCTGGAAAAGGGGCGACTCGATCCGCAAGGGAATCGCCGAGCGCCACGACAACATCCGCGTCAGCGACGAAGAGTACCACCATGCGTTTCCGCCTCGAGGTAAAAGGATTCGAGCGGCCTATATCCCAGTTCTTCCATCAATTCATCCCAGTTATCGGGCAGGTCGATCCTGATCGTGACATTCCCGCCGCCGGGCATGGTTTGAACCTTGTTTCGGTCGGGATCGCCGGCGATGAGGATGGGGGTCATTCCTCGTCTCATCACAGGAACAGTGTGGATTTTTTCCGCGCCGGGGAGGTTGGGAAACCAGGGGGGTGCCTCGGTGAGTGCTCCGCTCTCCTGGCGCATAATGCGCTGGTAATGCTGTTCGAAGGAGTGTCTGGAGGGGTCGTGGGCGCTGCCGGGGCTGGCCCAGTAGTTCGCGAATGCCCGTTCGTAAACTGGCCGACGAGCGGTGTCCATCAGGGCGTTTTCGAGGCTTTCCTTGGATGTATAGACACGGGCCAGATCCTGCGCTATGTGTTCGGTGATCATAATGGTGCGATAGGTGAAGGGCATTCCGCTGCCGACGCCGAACTGACTTTTTTCCACCACATCCCAGGCGAACAGGTTCTTGACATCTTCCGCGTCCGGCGTTGCGGGCGTCAGGTTGTTCCCCCACATCAGCGCCGTTGCGCCGGTCACGGTGCTGTCATTCAGATCATGTCCCCTCTGGACATGGAAGGGCATCCAGCCGATCCGGAGACACGCCTCCTCGTCCTCAGCCATGGTCCAGGACATTGGATAGCCGAAGCTCCCCATGCGGTCCTGTTTGACGTAGTATCCAGCAAGGTTCATGACGGCTAGATTGATATATCTTCCGAGAGCAGCATTGCGTGGCCCGGAAACCATCCCCGATTGGGCATCAAAACCGAGTTGCCGGGCGACGGGACCGTTCACCCAGGCGTAGGGAATCCATCCGTGGGTGCTGCCGAGACTTCGCCGGTGGCTCGGATCCGCGAGAACCTTTGTATAGGCGACGAGTAACGGCATGAATTCGGGAGGGCATCCCGCCATGACGCCGTTCGCCGCAACATGCCAGGCGAGGGTTTCCCGATGGGCGATGGGGAGCACGCCCACCGAGTCGTCCCACGCGAGGTCCGTATAGCGGAGGAACTCCTCGATCCTCTGCTGCGTCGGTGGAATAATCGGCAAACCGTCAGACCAGCGCATCTCCGCAAAATGGCGGTTCACCTCGTTTAGGTTCCCCGTATATACAACTCCCCGGACGTCATCGACGACGGCCTTGCGGTGCTCGGCAATCTCCTCCTCCGTGATCGGCCTGGTCAGGGCATCCACAATCTGTGGCCAGAGAACCTCCCGGGTGTTTCGGAGCAGTTCCTCTCGCGAATGAGCCGCGAACGGCCCCGGATAAGTCGCCGTCCGGGGCACGGGAATGCCATTGTTTACCCCTGTCGAATGAACCTGATCGACAAAACCCGGACCAGCAATCGTAACGGCAGGTATAGCAATATACTCCGCCGCAATGCTGGAGCCAGCCTCCTTGGGAGTACAAAGACCGCAGCCCCCGTTTCCGGAAATCACCGCATCGACCCCCATTTCACGCAGGTTCCTTTGGAAATCGTCCTTCGAGCGCCGGGAAATGCCTGGACCGGGATAGGCGCCGGCGGAACCGATTTCATTCAGCAAAATCACCTTCGCCGTCGGGTAATTCGTCAGGATCAACCTTCTGATTTCGGGATGGGTCACGCGCGCCATAAAGCTGCCGCCCACAACAGCGACCGTCTTCCCTTCCAGGCTCTCCAATCGCGGCGCCTGCTCGATCATGGTAACAACCTGCCTGCCCACCGGCGCCACCACGGCGTACTTGCCAGCTTCGATCTCCACCGTGCCCTCCTCCCCGGCCATTTCCACGGGACAAAGTTCACACTCCTCCGCGACCATCGAATATCCGCTCCCCCCAAGGTTCAGCAACAGGGCGAGGGCCATCATAACAGGCAACTTTGCGATCATCTCGTTCTCCGTTTTACTACACGTGTGTACAACCGGCTTCCTCCCCTGCAGTCTATATGCCACAAGGAGACTTCAGCGACAGAGGACATCCGAAAGCACATCCAAAAACGCAAAATCCCCAGTGAAATTGCGGGTTGTTGAACCATTCAAATCCTGCTCGAACCCGACGAAGGAGCACGATAACCGCACCTTTGCTTCCGCTTCCTTGTTCGCATTGGTACAATGCCTTGCGAACCAATTGAGGGTTATCACCCCCAAGAAGTCGCGCCATGGGTGGCGTAAAAAAACCCGCCCGGAAAACCGGGCGGGCGGATGAGGTATTGAGGGTGCTTCTGGCGGCGGATCAGTCGCCGTATTTTTCCTCGTAGGTTTCCCGCAGGTTCGCGACCACATTGGCATCAGCCAGCGTGGTGGTGTCGCCCAGGGCGCGTCCTTCGGCGATGTCGCGGAGGAGGCGGCGCATGATCTTGCCGGAGCGCGTCTTGGGCAGGTCGGCGGTGAAGAAGATGTCCTCGGGCCGGGCAATGGGGCCGATGATCTTCACGACGTGCGCCTTGAGTTCCTCGCGCAGTTCCGGGCTCGGTTCGAAGCGTGACTTGAGGGAAACGAAGGCCACGACGGCCTGGCCCTTGATTTCGTGGGCCTTGCCAATGACGGCGGCCTCGGCGGTGGCGGGGTGGTCGACCAGGGCCGATTCCACCTCCATGGTGCCGATGCGGTGACCCGAGACGTTGAGAACGTCGTCGACGCGGCCAAGGATCATGATGTCGCCGTCCTTGTCGATCTTCGCACCGTCGCCGGGGAAGTAATACTTGCCGCCCCACTTGCTGAAGTAGGTCTCCACGAACCGATCATCATCGCCGTAGATGGTGCGCAACATGCCCGGCCATGGCTTGCGGATGGCAAGGTAGCCCGAGCCTTCCTTGATTTCCTCGCCATTTTCGTCCACCACGGCGGCGTCTATACCGGGGAAGGCGGGACCGGCGCTGCCGGGCTTCATCTTCGTCAGGCCGGGAAGGCCGGTGATCATGTGGCCACCTGTTTCCGTCTGCCACCAGGTATCCACAATCGGGCATTTACCACCGCCGATGATTTCGGAGTACCAGATCCACGCTTCGGGGTTGATCGGCTCGCCGACGGAACCCAGAAGGCGAAGGGACGACAGGTTGTGCTTTTGCGGAAGGGTGCGGCCCCACTTCATGAAGGCGCGGATCGCCGTGGGCGCTGTATAGAACACGGTGACATTGTGGTCGGCGACCATCTTCCAGAAGCGGTCCTTGTCGGGGAAGTCCGGCGCGCCCTCGTACATGAGGCAGGTGGCGCCAAGCTGGAGGGGACCGTAGACGATATAGCTGTGTCCGGTGACCCAGCCCACGTCCGCCGTGCACCAATAGACATCGTTGTCCTTCAGGTCGAAGGTGTACTTCGAGGTCACATACGTCTGCACCGCGTAACCGCCCGTTGTGTGGACGATGCCCTTGGGCTTGCCGGTGGTTCCCGATGTATAGAGGATATACAGCATGTCCTCGGCGTCGAGTTCCTCGGGGGGGCACTCGGGGGCGGCATCAGCCATCATGCGGTGGTACCAGTGGTCGCGGCCCTCCTGGATGTGGCAGGGGAACGGCTCGCCAAGGGGACGCTTCACGATGACGACATTTTCAATGGAGGGGCACTTTTCCAGGGCGATATCCGCATCGTGCTTGAGCGAGACGACCTTGCCGCGCCGCCAGCCGCCGTCAGCGGTGATGAGCAGCTTGCATTGCGAGTCGTTGATGCGGTCCGCCAGCGAATCGGGGCTGAAACCGCCAAAGACGATGCTGTGAACGGCGCCGATGCGGGCGCAGGCGAGCATGGCCACGGCGGCCTCGGGAATCATCGGCATATAGATGGCAACACGGTCACCCTTGCCCACGCCAAGGTGCTTCATGGCGTTGGAAAACTTGCAGACTTCCCGGTGGAGCTGGAGGTAGGTATACGTCCGCCGATCCCCCGGTTCCCCTTCCCAGATCAATGCGGCCTTGTTGCGGCGGGCCGACTTGAGATGAACGTCGAGGCAGTTGTAGCTCAGGTTCATCTTCCCGTCCACGAACCACTTCACATGGGGGAAATCGCCTTCGCGGACCTTTGTCCAGGGGGAAAACCAATGAAGGTTTCTTGCTTCCTCGGCCCAGAACGTCTCCGGTGCCTTCGCGGCATGATCATAAATAATCGGGTCATTTGCATTCGCCTGGGCGGCAAAATCCGCGGGGGGAGGAAAGACGCGCTCCTCGTGGAGAAGGTCGTCCATCACGGTTTGTGGGTCGGGTGTCATTCTCATCCTCTCTGTTTCTGGAAATAAACCACTTTCTCAGTTGGAGCAGTCCACCAGAACCGGCGGGGGGATGTCAAGCACCGGGGCGGGGGAAGTGATCAATGAATTTGATCACCCCACAAACGAAAACGGAGGCCCGGCCATCCATCAGGATGCGCCGGACCTCCCAAGGGCCGGACCGTTGGGTCCCGAGCAAGTTAACCCCGCAATTCCACCAGTCGGGCCTTGATCGCTTCCATGTCGGCCTCGTATTTCGCCAGCTTTTCCCGCTCCTGGACCACGACGGCCTCCGGGGCGTTGGCGACGAACTTCTCGTTGGCCAGCTTCCCGCGCGTCCCCTGGACACCCTTCTCCAGCTTGCCGAGTTCCTTCTCCAGACGGCTGACCTCCGCCTCGCGAAGCTCCCCAGGGAGGGGCACCTGCACCACCAGATCGCCCTTCACCGCCTTGCTCGCGAAGGGAAGAACGCCCGGTGCCGCCACCACCGTCATTTCCTTCACGGAAGCAAGGGCGCGGATCTGCATGGCCGCCTCCTCCAACAGGGCGCGGATCGCTCCATCGGGGTGGCTGAACTCCACGTCCACCTTCATTTCCACGGGGACCGTCATCTCGCCGCGGATGTTGCGCACCATGTATAGCGCCTCCTGGAGGAGGTCAATGCCGTCGCAGGCCGCGGCGTCTGTATAGACACGGCCCTTTGGCCACGGGGCAACGCACAGGGAAGGCGCCTCGAAGTTGTCGACGAAGGGGAGCGCCCCGGGCCGCAATGTGGCGGGTTCGACGGGCACGCCCGTCTCCACACCGGCAAGCCTGGCGCGAAGCAACTGCCAGATTTCCTCGGTGGCGTGGGGAATGACCGGATGAAGCATCCGAAGAACGTGCTCCAGGACGGTGAGGAGCACTACCTTCGCCGCACGGGTCGATTCGGGCGTGGTGCCCTCCTTGCCGTAAACGCGGGGCTTTGTCAGTTCCACATACCAGTCGCAGTAGTCATCCCACAGGAAGTGATACAGCGATTGTATATACTGATCGAATGTATACTCATCCAGATGGCGCGTGGCGGTGGTGATGGCGTCGGAAAGGCGGGAAAGAATCCACCGGTCCTCGCGCTGGAGGGAGTCGGCGGAAACGCCGCCACGGAACTCCTCCGGGGTGATGTCCGCCGTTGCCGTGAGCACAAAGCGCGACGCGTTCCACAGCTTGTTGATGAAGTTGCGGTACCCGGCAATGCGATGCTTGTCTATCTCGATGGTACGCCCCTGGCCGCTGTACGCGATGAGGGCACTGCGTACCGAGTCCACGCCGAATTGGTCGAACATGTCGAGGGGGTCGATGACGTTCCCCTTCGACTTAGACATCTTCTCCCACTTGAACTCGATGCCCTTCGGGGGCGAGTCCATGTCGTCGAGACAAAGCTCCCGGCGCTCGGTGGGGGAGATCAACTCCATGTCGCCGCCGCGCCTGCGGTAGAACGACTTGCCGAAAATCAATCCGTGGAGATAGACCGTATGGAACGGCACCTTCTTGAGCAGCCCCTTCGACATCATGATCATCCGGGCGACCCAGAAAAACAGAATGTCGTGGCCGGTGACGAGGACCGACGTGGGGAAGAACTTGCTCATGTCGTCGGTGTCCTCCGGCCACCCCAGAACGCTGAAGGGCCAAAGTGCCGAGGAAAACCACGTGTCCAGCACGTCGGGATCCTGCTCCCAGGCATCGGGGTCCGCCGCCACCTCGGGGGGAAGACCCTCCCCATCCCAGCAGACCATTTCCGCGCGATTGTCCCGTCTATACCAAATGGGAATGCGATGTCCCCACCAGAGCTGTCTTGATATACACCAGTCGCGGAGGTTGTCCATCCAGGCGAAGTACGTGTTTTCCTGCGCCTTGGGGATGATGCGGGTTTCGCCGTTGTGGACGGCATCCGCCGCCAGTTTCGCCAGGGGTGCGACCTTCACAAACCACTGGTCGGATATACGCGGTTCCACAATGGCCTTCGACCGGTAACCGCGTCCCACACGGTGGGGATGCTTTTCAATCTTTTCAATAAGGCCCAGCGCCTTGAGATCCTCGACAACCTTCTCCCTGGCCACATACCTGTCCAGCCCGCGGTATGCCTCCGGCGCGTTGTCATTCACCACCGCCGTGTCGGTGAAAATATTGATCAGTTCCATATTGTGGCGCTGGCCGCAGGCAAAGTCGTTCGGATCGTGGGCCGGGGTGATCTTCACCATGCCCGAACCGAACTCCTTCTTCACAAAATCATCGGCAATGATCGGAATCTTTCGCCCCGTCAGGGGAAGATCCACCGTTTGGCCCACAAGGGCTGTATAGCGCCCGTCGCCGGGATTGACCGCCACCGCCGTGTCACCAAGGAGGGTTTCCGGCCGTGTCGTTGCCACCACCGCGTATCGGCCGCTGCCGTCGCTGAACGGGTAGCGAATGTGCCACAACTGCCCTTCCTCGTCCTCATACTCCACCTCATCATCCGCCAGCGCCGTTAGCGACACGGGGTCCCAATTGATCATATACTTGCCGCGATAAATCAGCCCCTCGTCATACAATGTCTTGAAGGCCCTGCGGACGGCCTTGGCGCGGTCGTCGTCGAGGGTAAAGGCCTCCCGCGACCAATCACAGGAGCACCCAAGGCGCTTGATCTGGTTTGTAATGCGGGCGTGATATTCGTCCTTCCACTTCCACACCTCGCTGACAAAGGCCTCGCGTCCCATTTCCTGACGGGTGCGACCCTCGGCGCGGAGCTTCTCCACCACCACATGCTGAGTGGCAATGCCGGCATGATCCGTCCCCGGCACCCAAAGGGTCTCATCGCCCGCCATGCGATGGTAGCGAATGAGCACATCCTGAATCGTCTGCACCAACCCGTGTCCGAGGTGGAGAACCCCGGTCACATTGGGGGGGGGAATAACGATGGTGAAGGTGTCCCGATCGGAGGAATTGTCGGCACCAAAGAAGCCCTGTTGCTCCCAAAAGGCCCTCCATCGCTCCTCCGCCTCGACCGGCTGGAAATTCTTGGGAAGCTCGCCATCAGTTGTCATAGTCATGAATCATTGTCGCTACTGGATTTACCCGGTTTGCCCGGCGGCAAAAAAACCCCCGGCTGGGAAGAGGGCCGAATTCTCCCAACGAGCCGGGCGAAGTCAAGGGAGGAGAACCGCACGGGGGGGCGTTCGACGCATTGTCTTTCATTCGCCGTTCAGAGTAAAAGCACCTCAATTACCAACGTGGAGGAGCTTGCGAGACATTGTGACCAAATGGGAAAGTCGTTGACCCACCGAACAAACCATCAACTAAATCTCCAAGAAGTACTAAACGGTTAATTGAGGACGGTAAAATGTTCGATTTTCGAGAGCCCACAAAGAATCACGGAACTTTTGATGCCATCCCACAGTCAAATGAAACTGTAGCGAAACTGTTTTGGGGAGAGAAGTTTTCCGCCCTGGGATGCGCTGTTCACTCCAGTCCTTTAGTCGATTTTCTCTCGTCATTACAAGGAATGGATGCCAATGCTTAACAAGCCCCTTGACCAGATCGAAGAACGTGACATCCAACAGCTCATCGATGATCAGGTCATCGAGTCTCGGACTCTTGAGTACAAGAGTGAACTGCCAAAGTTTGCAGACGGCGAGAAGAAACGCAAGTTCCTTGCAAGCATATCATCTTTTGCTAATACATCGGGGGGTGACCTGATCTATGGTCTGGCTGAAGTCAGAAAGGAGGATAGCTCTGGTATTGCGGGACGTATAGTTGGTATTGATAATACCGATCAAGACGGTTTGAAGCTTCAGCTTCACGGCATTATATCGAATGGGATCACGCCACGCATTCAGAACTTGGATTACAAATTCGTTCAATGCGAAGGTGACAAACTCATTCTCATCATCCGCATTCCTCGCAGTCACCGACGCCCCCACATGGTGAGCCATGACGGTCGCATACGATTCTACGGAAGAACGAGTTCCGGGAGTCATCCTTGGGACTATGTTGAAATCAAAGACGCCTTCCTCGGCGCCGATCAGGTAACAGAAAGAATCAGGAACTTCCGCCTCGACAGAATCGCTCAGATTATTTCTGGCAAGCACCCTGTTAATATTATGGACGATCACATGCTAGTTGTCCACGTTATACCATTCACAGCACTTGAGACTGGAACTGTTCGGCATGTCAACCTGAAGGCTTTCGATGATTATCTTCCAATCCAATGGGGGGGGCGAGTTGATCGAAGGTATAATTTTGATGGAATTGTCACTTGCCCAGGCGACAGGCATGATGGTTCAACAGCATACTGTCAGATCTTCAGAAATGGTATTATTGAGACCGCCATATCAATTTTTATTTCTGGAAATGAGGGGCATCTATACGTAGAAAAAGGGGTGGTTGAAAGCGATTCGGTTGATATAGTAACCAAATCCCGTGCAAAGCTGCGCGAAGAGGGAATTGATGAAACTCTTGTTATCTTCATTTCGATTTTGAACACTAGCCAGCTAAGGATTTCCAAGAGAAATGCCTCATTCGATTCAAGAGACACTATCAATGAAGACAATCTACTTTTTCCAGAGGTCCTCGTCGATGATGCGAATACTCAAGAAGCCGATGCTTTACAACCCATCTTCGATGCGTTCTGGCAGTCATCAGGGTATGAGAGGTGTTTTCTATACGATAATGAAGGGAACTTTGTTCTTCCCAAGAGATATTATTGACAACGCCTTGTTTCTGTATATACTTTAATTGCCCTGAGGTTTCATCCTGATTGATGTCACATCGGTCAAGCCTTCCCGGAGGGAAGGAAGAAGGATGGCCCCCTATTGTCGCGAAGCGCAATGGGGGGATATCGTGGCAGTAATTATTGCGTGCTGGAAGCACGCCAGACTGTGAAGCAGCAGATCCGAATGAAGTCATCTATACAGTGTCTGTCAGACTAGACAGAACCCGTCAATCGCAGGGCCGGCCAAAGTTATCCCGTACGGCAATGAAATCATCGAGGTTCACCGCTCCATCGCCATTGGCATCCCCGGCGACAGGGTTGGGTTGTCCGAAGTTGTCGCGGACAGCAATGAAGTCATCAAGATTGACGGCTCCGTCCCCATTGGCATCGCCCATGCAGAAGGGCGCGGGGGTCGGTGTCGGGGTTGCTGTCGGTGTCGGCGTTGGCGTCGGTGTCGGCGTCGGTGTGGGTGTTGGTGTTGGTGTTG